>VGYL01000286.1 GCA_016872975.1 Planctomycetota bacterium | reverse complement strand
CCGGCGACGGTTGTCAAGAGTGAAGCCAACATCGTCATTCACAATCCCTTTCGGATTCAGAACCAGTTCCGGCGTTGGCAACGTAGCGCCGCAGCGCCGGAGGAGGCCCCATTGTACCATCTTCCACGCTGCGCACGATCCTCTCCTGGGGCGTGGAAACCGGCAAATGGCGGCCGGTCCGGGAAGCCGCGTGAAGGCGCCCGAGGCAGAGGAAAGGACAAGCCAGGCGGGCTCACCGCAGATACAGCAGGTAGGCCACGTAGCCGACATAGCCGCCGAGCATCAGTGCGGCCTCCCAGCGATCCAGTTTGCGCCGCCGGCCCGTGAACATGACGACAAAGAGGAACAGGGTCGCCGCGATCAGAACATACATATCGGGATTGAACGCCGGCGGGTACCGGACCGGCCGGATCACGGCACTGATGCCCAGGATCGCCAGAATATTGAAGATGTTGGAGCCGACAACGTTGCCGACGGCAATATCCGGACGACGCCGGTAGGCCGCGACAGCCGAGGTGGCCAGTTCCGGCAGCGAGGTCCCGACGGCGACGATCGTGGAACCGATGAATTTCTCGCTCAGCGCCAGTTGCCGCGCCAGCCCGACCGCCCCGCCGACACACAGCCGCCCCCCCACCACCAGCAGGGCCAGTCCGGCCCCGATGACGGCGAGCGACATCCTCCAGGAGTATACCTTCACATCGAACTCATCACTCGATTGCACGGCGGTGAGCCCGAACGTGTAGGTGATGAAGATCGCGAACAGCAGCAGGAACACCAAGCCGTCGTTCCGCGACAACACGTCCTGTGGGCGCGCCGGGTCCCAGGTGTCGCGAACCAGCAGCAACAGCACCAGAGTCGCCAGCAGGGAGAACGGAATCTCTTTCCAGACGGTGCTGCGCTGCACCGCGACCGGGTAGATCAACCCGGCGAGGCCCAGAATCAGCAGAATATTGCAGATATTGCTGCCGATGACATTGCCGAAGACGATCTCCGTGCGTCCCTCGGCCGCGGCGAAGACGTTCACGACCATCTCCGGGGTCGAGGTGCCGAAGGCGACGACGGTCAGGCCGATGACAATCTCGGCAATGGCCAGTCGTTTGGCGAGCGACGATGCGCCGCGCACCAGGATCTCGGCTCCCACCGTCAGCAGCGCCAGGCCGGCGACGGTTGTCAAGAGTGAAGCCAACATCGTCATTCACAATCCCTTTCGGATTCAGAACCAGTTCCGGCGTTGGCAACGTAGCGCCGCAGCGCCGGAGGAGGCCCCATTGTACCATCTTCCACACTGCGCACGATCCTCTCCTGGGGCGTGGAAACCGGCAAATGGCGGAGAAGAAAAGGGGTCAGGTACCTTTTGCCGGAACGGCCCGCAGGGTGCTTCGCACAAAAGGTACCTGACCCCTTTTCTTCCCCGCGACCGCTACCTCCTTCGCCGCGTTTTCGGGATCAAAACGATCAGAGACCGCAGGGCTTGGTTCACGCTCTCCGATGTGGGAAAGTACTCGCGTACATCCGGCTCTAGCATTACAGCCCCTTCTTCGAGTGTAAAATGCTGCACGCTGACGCTGCCATCATCCTGGCAAATCCGCACTGTGTGGCCTTGGCGATACGCTCGATAGTACTTGCCCCGCACGCCCTTCTTGCCACGCAAATCGTACTCGGGCAGCATGTCCGCAGATTCCGGATTCCGGTTCTGATTATGCGTTACCTTCTTCATATGCCTGTCGTTCCGATGCCGTGGCTCTACGGCAACTGATAAGACGAATGGTGAACGTATCCCGCGTTTCCTCCTGCTCTGTATGTACGACGAGCAGGACTCTGTCGCGAGCGGAAGTGCCAATGCTGATATACCTCTCTTCGACTTCTGAGTGGGATTCATCAAGATACGTAACCAGTCGCGGATCATTGAATAGGGTACGCGCCTCGTCGAACGCGACCTTGTGCTTCTGCACGTTCATTCGCGCCTTATTCTCATCCCATTCGAATATGAGGTTCATATTGGCCTACCCTCGAATAGCAGACTACCATCCATGAGGGATTTCTGCAAGATCTCATCGTGACGGAGTACTAAGAAATTCCCCGTAGTGGGAATGGCGGCACCTACTGGCCAGCCGGCGGCAACAGGTCCCGTTCCACGCCGGCGATCAGGTGCGGGAGGCCCTCTTCCAGCTCCATGGGCTCGGTGAGGTCTTTGGCCAATTCGGTCAGGAAGCGGCTGGGCTTCATCATGATCAGCGTGCCGCCGCGGTTGCGGTAGACCTGCGGCAGGACCAGGTACAACTCATCACGGGCACGGGTAACGGCCACGTGAAAGACCCGGCGCTCCTCTTCGAGGTCTTCCTCCCGATTCATCGCCATGTCGGTCGGGAAGCGGCCGTCGGCGAGCCAGGGGATAAAGACGACCGGCCACTCCAGGCCCTTCGCCTGGTGGACCGTGCTGAGGATGACGAATTCCTGCTCGACCGGGCCTTCGACGCAGGTCTCGCCGGAGAATTCGCCCGCCAGCGAGACATCGGCCAGGAAGGCCTCCACGTTCTTGTACTGGCCGGCGAAGTTCGCCAGGGCGCGGATATCCTCCCGCCGCATCGCGGCGTTGTCGTAGTGCGAGACAAGGTAGTCGTCGTAGAACCGCTTGTTGGCCAGGTCGATGACCTCCGCCGGCGAATCGATCTCGCGCGATTCCTGGAGCAGACCGACGAACTCCTGGAAAATGGGCTGCGCGCTCGTCGGCAGCAGAGTGGCCGTCTCGATGCCCAGGACCTCGTTGAAAGGGTCCGCGGCGCTGCTGATGTGCTGCCAGACCCGCCGCGAGATGGCACTGCCCACGCGGGGCAGCATCTTGAGCAGGCGCAGCCAGGCCAACTCATCGCGGGGATTCTGCAGGACGCGGAGATAGCAGAGGATGTCCTTCATGTGGGCCTGTTCGAAGAAACGCAGGCCGCCGCGGATGTGGAAGGGAATGTTGCGACGCTGGAATTCCAACTGGATCTCCAGCGAATGCCAGTGGCTGCGGTAGAGCACGGCGATATCGCCCAGGGTCCGGCCCTGGTCCAGCAGGTGCAGGACGTACTCGGCGATGAAACGCGATTGCGTGAAATGGTCCTGGCACGGCACGACGGCAGGCTTGAGGCCCGAGGTGCGGATCGCCTTGAGGTTCTTCGGCAGCCGGCGGCTGTTCTGGGCGATGATCGCATTGGCCAGGGTCAGTATCTCCGGCACGGAGCGGTAGTTGGTTTCGAGCTTGTACTCCTTGGCGTCCGGGTAGCGCTGTTTGAAGGTGATGATGTTGTGGAAGTTCGCCCCGCGGAAGCTGTAGATCGACTGCGAGTCGTCGCCGACGACCGTCAGGTTGCGGTGCCTGGCGGCGAGTAGATCGACGATCGCGCCCTGGATGGCGTTGGTGTCCTGGTACTCATCGACGAGGATGTGCTGGAACTGGCCGGCGAGCATCTCGCGGACCTCCCCGTGGTCCGCCATGAGCCGCAGCCAGGCACTGAGCAGATCGTCAAAATCCAAAAGCTGCCGCAGCCGCTTCTTCTCGGCGTAGAGCACCAGCACCCGCTCGATGCCCTCGAGCTCCTGGATGAACATGGGGAAGCGTTTACTGATCACCTCCGGCAGCGGCTCGAGCGTGTTCTGGATGAAACTGGACATCGCCGCCAGGACATTCTTCTGGGGAAACCGCCGCGCGCGGATATCGATGCCGGCTTCCTGGATGCACGAGGCCAGGAGGTCCTTGGCGTCCTCGCGGTCGAGGATCGTGAAGTCCGGCGAGATGCCCAGCCGCTTGCCGTGCGTGCGGAGAATGCGGTTGGCGATGTGGTGGAACGTGCCGCCCCAGATGTCGCGGGTCTTCTGCTTGACCAGCAGCTCGACGCGGTTGAGCATTTCGCGGGCCGCCCGGTTCGTGAAGGTAACGAGCATGATCCGCCCCGGGTCGACGCCGTGATGCACCAGCCAGGCTAGCCGGTAGGTCAGTGCCCGCGTTTTGCCGCTGCCGGCCCCCGCCACCACGAGCATCGGCCCGCCCGGCGCCGTCGCCACCGCCAACTGCTCCGGGTTCAGGTCCGCCCCAAAGTCGATCTCCCCCGCCGCCGTCCGCGACTGGAGTGTGAATTTCCGTGCCATACTGCTTCGCGTCTGCTACTTCCATCCGTGGTGTGCGGTGCACACCCGACAGGCTTCGAGCTGCCAACCACAATCATCGCCCTCGGGCCATCCCCGTGCAGGCAGATACCCTACAATACCAGAATGCGAACAGAATGCCAGCCCCAGGAGCAGCATCTGCCAAGCGCAGGCATATAAGCCCCGGCAACGGCATCAACTGCCAAGGAGGGTCTGAACGACTCGCACGAGAGAGGGAAGATGGTTCTGCACGACATCCCAGACGATCGCCGGGTTGACGATATCGTAGCCGTGACTGATGATGTCATCCTGCATAGACAGTCCTTCTGCTGCGCTCGACGCTGGCCTTGAAGTAGGGATTCCGCAGCGAGTCTTCAACGACTACATCCACGGGCCGGCCGTTGCCCTTGTATTGGTAGACACGTTTGCCGTCGTTGTCGTGGAACCAGCTGCCGCCGCGGGCGATGCGCACGGAGCCGTGTTCGCACTGAATGTGGTTGCCGCCGCGGGCGCCAAGGTACACCGCCCCGCTCTTGCCGCCCTTGCGCTGCGGGTCGGGCAGGTTGCGGATGTCGACGACCAGCGGGAGACCGTCGTAATCCATGAGGGCGAAGTGCATGTTGGGCGTCTCGCCGTTGTCGTCCCAGGCGAAGCGGTTGCCCGCCGTGACGACCTTCGTGGGCACGTCCTTCCAGCCCAGCAGGTGCCGCACATCGTCGAGGTAGTGAATGCCCCAATTCGCCATCTCGCCATCACCCCAGTTCCACTGCCAGTGCCAGTCATAATGGAACTGCTGGCGCATCACGGGTGTCATCGGCGCGGGACCGGCCCACAGGTTATAGTCGATGAATTCCAGCACCGGCTGCGGCTCGGTCACTCGGCCGATGCCGGCCCGGGAATGGAGCACTGAGCAATGGACCCAGAGGACCTTGCCGTACTTGCCCGCCTGGAGATCCCGGGCGGCCTCCTGCACGCCGGGACAGGACCGGTGCTGCGTCCCCGCCTGCACGATCCGGTTGTACTTGCGGGCCGCCTCAACCATCTTGCGGCCCTCCCAGATCGCGTGACTGACGGGCTTCTCCACGTACACGTGCTTGCCCGCCTGGCAAGCCCAGACGGTCATCAGCGAATGCCAGTGGTTCGGGGCCGCAATCACGAGGGCATCGACATCCTTGCGGTCCAGGATCGCCCGGATGTCCGCGTACCCTTGAATGGCCGCGCCGGCGGGGCCGTACTTCTTCTTGAACGACTCGACCCCTTTTTCGAGAATCTGCTTGTCCGGGTCGCACAGGGCCACCACGCGGACCCCCTCCAGTCCCTGGAAATGGTTGACGTGGGCGCCGCCCCGGCTCTTGATCCCGGCCACGGCCACGCGAATCTCGTCGTTGGCCCCGCGCACCCGGGGGACCAGGGGCTCGAACGAGGACAGGGCCGCATACGTCCCGGCCGTCACCGCCACGCCGCGCTGCAAAAACCTCCGGCGGTTCATTTGACTCATCCTCGGTTCCTTTCACAAGATCCAAAGCTGCTGCTCCTCGATGCCGACGGACCGGCACCAAGAGTCCCTCAACTCCTTATTGTAGCACTTTGTCCCCGCGCTGTCCAAGCTTACCACCGCTTCCGCACGAACTGCTCGCGGATCTGGACGATGGCGCCGGGGCGGGTGTTGACGAATTCGGGGATATTCGCGGCCCGGTCGGGGGCGGTCAGATGCGACAGGAGAACCGGCGGCGTGCTGTCGCCATTTTCATCGATATGGGTCAGGCACAGTTGGGTGTAGTCGGAGTATCCTTTGGACGCGAAGACGAGCCATTTGCCATTGGGCGACCAACTATGCCAGGAGTTCATCCGGCGGGTGTTGCCGCGGAGCCGGCGGGCCTCGCCTCCTGCCGCCGGGATGATATACAGTTCGCTATCGGGCTGAAGCAGCATGTAGCTCTTCGCCCGGCAGAAGACGATCCACCGGCCATCCGGCGAATACCGGGCGAAGTAGTTGCTCATGCCGTTGTGCGCGGCCCCGGCCAAAGGCTGTGCGGCGCCGCCTTCGCCCCCGTTGAAAGGAATCCGGTACAAGTCGAACTGGAACGGCCGGCCGTCTTTGAGGAGCATCTCGCAATCGTACGGCGTCAACGGCGTCAGACCCCGGCCCCGGGTTTCGCGCAGGTCGGCGGCCCGGGCCCGGGCAAAGACGATGTATCGGCCGTCCGGACTCCAGGTGGGATTGCTCTGCACGAAATTGGGGTCATCCGCCCCGGGCAACGCACGCAACGTGCGGGCCTGCCTGTCGTACACGCATAAGATCCCCCGGACCGGAAAGAACAGTTGCGAGAAGGCCAGCGGCGGCCTGGCAATGAAGACGGCCAGATCCCTGACCGTGCTGACGACGTAGCGGCCGTCCGGGGAGATCTGGGACAACAGGCCGAAGGTTTGTCCGGCCCGCTCGTAGTCGTTCCAGGTCATGATGTCCTCCGGGCGCAGCACCATCTGTTCCCGGACCGGCGTGATGAGGTACGCGCCTTTGTTGTTGGCATAGTCCGCGTCCATCGCGAGAAGAGAGCCGTCCTGACTGAACGAATGACAGTTGGCGCAGACCGGCAGACCTTTCAGGACAACCGGCGGCGCCTGCGGCGTGTCAATCGTCCCAAAACGCCACCGGATGCGGGCGGGGTGCTTGTCCGCCTCGGCGAACGGCAGGATGACTTCGCGATAGAACAGAGGCGCCCCGACCGGGTCTCGCGCGGTGCGAAAGCACAAATGAGCGTGCGAGAGAACCTTCAGACGCCGGCCCCAGCCCAGGCCCAGGATCGTGACTTGGGCGTCCCGATCGAGCGATTGGTGTTTGAGGGCTTCCCAATCCCGCGGCCGGGGAGTCCACCGGGGCCGCCGCACCAGAAAGTGTAGACCCGATTTGTCACCGGCGCCGGTAATCCGGACCAGCCACTTTCGGACGGCCCGACTGCCATCCCGCCACTGAAACGTCGGCGGCACCATCTCCGGTGGAAACAACGTGCCGTCGAGAGGATAGTCGACCGTGATCTCGGCCCACGTCCCCGGCTCCCCCTCCGCGGCCGGCAGGCTCGCGATCTGACGTGCTGCCGGCGGCAGGCCCTCGTACAGAACGACCGCCCCCACGAGAGCAGCGACAATCAGAGCCATACCGACAACGTTCCTGTGCATCTGTATCCTCTGAGGGTGTGTGAGAAGCCAGCCTTCTCTGGGTGGCATCGTCAAGCGGAGTCCGGGCTCCCAATCGCGATTCATCGCGATTGGGAACCCTCTTCGGGGCTTGGCGATGGCGGATTTCCCGTGCGCCGAACCATCGCCAAGGCCTACCGGCCTTGACGATGCCACCCTTTTCACACACTCTCTCTGGTTCCGACGGCCGGCCGCCCCAGTTCGCCGGGGATCTCATGACAAATCCGCAGGCGTGGCGGCACTATGCCTACATGTACGTATTTTGTCGCTCAAGTCAAGTCGCCACACGTGTCGGTGCATGACTGTTCCTATGCAAGCGTCCCGGCCCCATAGTGACCGCCGCCGGTGTGCGACTGGTCGTCAGGGGGCCCGCCTAGTGCCGCGTTTCACAAGTAGCGCGACTATGGGTGAGGTTGCTTCGTCGCTGCGCTCCTCGCAATGACATGATTGCCGCGCTCGGCGAGCCTCGCTCGTAATGACATAGGGCACCCAAGTATGTCCTTGCGAGGAGCTTCAGCGACGAAGCAATCTCTACTCTATCGTCTCAGGACTTGCGAAATGCCGTACCAGTGGATGTTACATCAGTCCCCGTCGCGACGCCTCTCTGACGGCTCCATTCCCAACTTT
>VGYL01000285.1 GCA_016872975.1 Planctomycetota bacterium | reverse complement strand
GTTGCGGATCGACTCGTCTCTCACACCGGCGTCGGGACGGCCGCGCATCTGCTCCATCACGTCGGCATAGAAGTCCGGCCGGCCGTGACGCCGGAAGAACAGGTGAAGCTGCCAGAACGGGACCAGCCGGTCGAAGACGTTCGGCGCCGCCAGGAACGACTTCTTCGGCTCGGCCTCGATGATCTCCTGGCGGGCGGAGGCATAGTTCTTCTGGGCCTCGATCCGGCTGGGGTTGCCCATCCGGCCGACGGTATAGAGCGAGAAGATGTTGTTGCTCACCTCCGTCATGCCGCCCCAGGTCATCTGCGGGCGCATCTGCAGGACGTGGCCCACCTCGTGGCAGAAGCCCCAGCAGGGGTCGCCGGTAATGACGACGTTCGGATCGGCCACCTTGCGCATGGTGCTCTTGTCGCCCAGGTACGCCACGCCGTCGCCGTCGCGGAACATGTAGTAGTTGAAGTTGACGCGGGCCAGGATGCGGTTCCTGGGCACCTTGTCGTACTTCACCAGGCCCGTCAGCGTGTAATGATGGTTGAGCATGGCATCGTAGTTGCGGATCAACTCCGCGCCCTTGCCGCGGGTGTAGACGTTGAACCACTCGACCGGATAGGCCACCTGGACGTGCCGGCCGCGGGCATCGAGGATGGGACTGACCGCATTGTCCAACAGGCGGTCCCAATCCGGGTTCGTGTGCTTCGACGCATCGAAGAAGCCGTTGACCTTGCCCGTGGGGAAGTGAATGGGCACCCTGGGCGCCTGTTCGGCGTGGTCGTCGAAGTAGCTGATGTAGGCATTGCTGCTCTTGTGGACCTGGACGACGTTGACGCCTTCTTTGAGCTCGACCACCTGCTTGCGCAGGCCCCAGCCGTTGGGGTCCTTGGCGGGTGTCACTCCCGCGGCGGGCTTCCGCATCCAGTCCGGGATCAGCAGCCAGAGGTTCTTGCCCCCGGTCGCCCCCACGAGGACCACGTGTTCCCCCGCCTCCAGGTAGATCCCGGTGATATTCTCGTACCGGCTGAACCCATCCCCCAGCTTCAAGGTCCGGCCCAGCGCGCTGGGCGAAGGATAGGCCTCGTAGCAGGCCGTGCGGTACGTGGTGTCGTACGTCCCCTCCAGCAGTGCCGCCGCCACGGACTTGAGCAGATCGCTCCGAAATCCCGCCAGGTCCCGCGCCGAAACCCCCGCCTTCAACCGGCTGCAACTGGTCTCGGTAAAGAACTGCCCGTCCGCCTCGATCGCCTCGACCTCATACGCCGCATGACAAAGCGCGGACCCGCACAGCACCAGCAAGACCGCCAGACCAAGTCTCATCATATCATTCCTCCGAGAGGCGGTGCCACTGGAGACACTGCCGAGTACCACCGCCTCTACCTGTCTTCACCAACCATTTCGTAGCGGACCATCACCTGTGCATCCGCAGCCGGCACGATTCTACCGCCTCGGACCCCACGGTGTCCATCGCTGGCGCCACATCGGGTGCATGACCGTTCCTGCGCGGGCGTCCCGGGCCAGCGGAAACCACCACCGGAAAAGGGGACATTCTACTTTTCCTTTCCGCAAGGGGAAAAGTAGAATGTCCCCTTTTCCTTTGCCGCGCCGGACCATCGCCAAGGCCTACCGGCCTTGACGCTGCCACCCTTTTCACACCTTTTAGAAAGAGCCCAACGCGGCCTGGGGCCGCAACCCGAGAGGACAGAAAAGAAGATGGCAGAAAGAAAATGGGGCTCATCCGGTTCTTGCGTATTTCCACGATCCAGGCACGCCCCAAAGCGGGCGTGCCCGGGAGATTTTCCGCTTTGGGCCAATAGCACGGTAGGGGAGGGGGCCCCCGGCGCGATCTCTTGCGTTCGGCCCCGAGGACGGCCTCACGCGGCCGTTTGGTGGGTTCCTGGGTCTGCCGCCGGACATCCCGGGAGTCTTGGCGTATGCGCTGGCAGAGGAAAGAAAAGGCGGGGATTCCGAACGCCGCCGTTGTGGAGAGCAAGATTCGTCGGAGAAACAACCCCAGCGCCCCAACGGTCCCGTAGGATGGCGACGCCGCGGCGGCGAGGTGTCGCCTTCTTCCTCCCACCATGCTATTGGCGTAAAGCGGTAAATCTCTCCTGCACACCCGCTTTGGGGTGTGCCCGGCTCCGGGACGTACGCAAAACCGGATGAGCCCTCTCTCATAAGGCGCTCCACTCTCGTCGCGGGTCCAAACCATCGTCAAGGGCCGAGCCCTTGGCGATGCCACCCACGTTACTTCTCCGTCCCACGATTTCGCGTGCGGGCATCCGCGTCCTTGGCTTTGGCCGTGAGGAGTTGGACGATCTCACTGCGTCCCGAAGCAGTCGCCTCTTCCAGCGCCGTACGATTGCGATCGTTCTTCAGCGTGGTGTCTGCATTCCGGCCCAGGAGCAGTTCGAGAGCCTCCTTGCGGCCCCAGGAGACGGCTACGTGCAAAGGCGTGTCACCGCAGTTGTCCTGCGCGTCGATATCGGCGTGTCCGGCAACCAGCAGGAGGACCATTCTCCCGTGTCCCTTCCACGCCGCATAGTGCAGAGGCGTTGTTCCCTCCCGGTTCTTCACGTTTGCATCCGCCTTCCACTTGAGGAGAATCTCCGCCGACTCCGGGTCGTCTTCGCGCGCCGCAAGGTGTAGCAGGGTCTCCCCGTTATCTTGTTGATTCACGTCCGCACCATTGCGGAGAAGGAACTCAAGGAATTCGTTGTCGTAGGACTCCCACGCTCTGCGCAGGAACGGCCAGTCTCCCAGGTCCTTCAGGCTTGCCATTTCCGCCCCGGCTGCCAGGAGCAGTCTCACAACGGCGCCGCGTCCCATTCGCAGTGCATAGACCAGCGGTGTTGCTCCCCCTTTGGTCCTGGCGTTGACGCTGGCCCCCTGTCCGATCAGGAGTCCGGCTATCTCCTCCTTCCCAAATTTCGCGGCATAGTGCAGCGGCGTTTCACCCTCCGCCGGTCGGGGGCCGTCATAAACATCCGCGCCACGTTCCACCCCGGCGTCAATATCGGCGCCGTGGGCGAGCAACCATCGCACCACGTATTCATCCGCGTAATCGACGGCCGCGTGCAGCGGTGTCTCGCCAAAACGAGTCCTCAGGTTCACGTCCGCCCCATGGGCCACGAGTAGCTCCATCATCAGCATTTTGAGCCTGCGTGTCGCCTCCCACGGCTCGAGGGTATCGTCCCTGTCCGGGGGATAGGGATCGAAATGCCCGCTCTCCGGGTGATGATGTTCGGGTGGATAACGGGCACTGACGGCATTGTACAGAAGCGTCAAGCCCGTCTTGCTCTTTCGGTTCATGTCCTTGGCCTTGGGTGCGAGGCACCTCGTTACATCGAGGTGGCCACACGAAACAGCCGAGCCCAGGGGCGTGTCGCCATATCTTGACTCCGCATCTACATCCGCTCCGTTTTCGACCAGGAATTCCGCTACGGCCGTCCGCTCCCGGTACGCAGCGTAATGCAGCGGCGTCATGCCGCTGTTGCCTGCGGCGTTGAGGTCGGCTCCGCCGGCCACCAGGAGCCTCACCGACCTGAGGTCGCCATCTCTTGCCGCGCCGTGCAACGGGGTCTCTCCATTAATGTCTCGGGCAGTGACATCCGCGCCTCGTGCGACGAGGAATCGCACAATGTCGGTAGCGCCTTTCTCCGCGGCGACATGCAGCGGAGCCTCCCCCCGAGCGGTTCTTGCGTTCACATCCGCACCGGCAGCGACGAGCAGCTCGACGATCTTCTGGTAGCCCTGCCTGACGGCCTGGTGCAGAGGTGTCCAGCCGCCATATTCCTGAGTATTGACGTTGGCGCCCTCGCGGATGAGTGTCTGCACCCGCTCCGCGTTTCCCAAATAAGCGGCAACATGCAGGCTCATAGCGGCCCCCGCACGCACAAGGGCCTCAACCATCCCGCGACGATCTTGCCACATGGCAAACGTAACGGGTCTGGCGCCAGAGTCATCGAGGCAGTCCATCCCCGCTCCGCAACGCGCGAGGATTTCGATCACCTCCTGATGCCCGGCCCTGGCGGCCAAGTGCAGGGGCGTACAACCCCACTTATCTCTCGCATTCAGGTGAGCGCCGTGCGCGATCAGCGTTTGCACCTGGCTCGCGTCGCCCCTGTCGGCCGCCCGGTGCAGGTCGGTCGTCAGATCGCGGTCCTTCTTCCGGCACCCGCCAACCACCAGCGCCACTACCAGAATCCTGCAAAGCAGCCCTTTCCATCCCATGTCGCGTTCCCTGCCAAATCGCTATTCCCTGCTCGCACCATCTTGAACGCCGGCGTCTGCCCCCGCGGCGTCGGCCGTGAGGAGTTGGACGATCTCTTTGTGCCCCCGGCGGCTGGCCTCGTCCAAAGGCGTACGGCCCCGGCTGTTCTTGGTGTTGAAATCGGCACCATGAGCCAACAGCAAGTTCACAGCCTCCAAGTGGCCGTGCTGCGCGGCGGCATGCAGAGCGGCATCGCCGCCGTCGCTCTGCGCGTTCACGGCGGCGCCGTTGGCCAGCAAGAAGGAGACCAGAGCAGCAGAGCCGCCGGAAGCTGCATAGGATAGCGGCGCGATCCCCCTGCGATTCCGCGCGTTGACATTGGCGCGGTGAGCCGCAAGCAGCTCAACCAGCTCGAGAAGCTGGTTGCGCGCGGCCCAATGCAAGAGCGTATTGCCCTCGTGATCCTGTTCCTCCGGATCGGCGTTATGGAGGAGCAGGAGCCGGATGAGGACCAGATCCTGCCGTTCGAACGCATCGTACAGCATCCTCCGATCGCCCTCATTCCTGACCGTCACTCTCTCGGCGCCCGCGTCCACCAGAATCTTGGCAATCGCCCCGCGGCCATTCTGCAAGGCGTAATGCAGGGGGGTGGTTTCTTTATGGTCTCGGGCGTTGACATCGGCTCCGTTTGCCAGGAGAAGTCGGATCATGTCACCGTCGTCCCAGCGCTCGCGCCATTGCCAGTGGTATCCACGAGACAGTTCCCATCTGTCCTCGTAGCCGGCCGCGCAGTAGTGAAGCGCTGTTCTCCCGGATTCCGTTCTGGCGTTGACCTCGGCACCATGGGCAAGGAGCAACTCCACGATGCGCGGGCCTCCGCCGACCGCGGCGGCATGGAGTGGGGTGATTCCTCCGAAGGACTGCTCTTGGTCGTCCCAACGCCGGTATCGATAGGTAGCTCCGGCATTGACGTCGGCATCTTTCTCCAGAAGAAGCTCGACCACCTCCGGGAGGCCATCGAAGGCAGCGCAGTGCAGCGCCGTCCAGCCGTCCTCGTTGATTCCATTGACATTCACACCATGCGACAGGAGCAACTCCACGACAGGAATCCTGAGCCTGTCCATTCCCCGTGACACCGCGGCCTCGCGTTCTTCGTGCGTGGCGTTGGGGGCCGGATGCTCGCGTCGAAAACGGTCTTCCGCTCCGGAGAACGTGCCTGTAATGGCCGCATGTAAGGGCGAGCCGGCGTTGATATCCTTCACCTTGGGCACCAGCAGTCTCACCGTGTCGATATACCCGTGCTCGACCGCGCTTGCCAGCGGAGATCGAGAGGAATTGTCTCGTGTTCTCATTATCCTTCCATCGACATCGGCTCCGCCTGCGATCAAGAGTTCCGCCAGATCCGTCTGCCCGGACTCCGCCGCAAGGAACAGCGGCGTCTCTCCACTCCCATTTCTGATCTCCAAACCTGCGCCCGCGGCAATGAGAAGCTTCGCCGTATGGACATCTGCCAGGTGGAGTGGCGTGTTGCCGTATTCGTCTTTGGCATCGACTCGGGCGCCGCGCGCCAACAGCAACTCCAGCATCGCCCTGCAGTGCTTCTCCGTGGCGATATGCAGTGGCGTGCACTTTTCCCTGTCTTGGGTGTTGACCTCGGCGCCGGCGGTGATAAGCAAGTCACCGATCGCCCGGTGATTGCCCTCCGCCGCATAGTACAGCGGCGTCCAGCCGTCTTCGCCCGCCGCGTTCAGATCGGCGCCACTTTTGATAAGCTCTGTGACCCTCTCTGTATCCCCAAGGTACACGGCCAGGTGCAGATCGACCCTCGCCCCGGCCCGGACGAGATACTGGGCCACCGCCTTGGATCGTTCCTGCATGGCCAGCACGGCAGGCGTCCGACCTTCGTCGTCCAGGGCGTCAATGCTTGCCCCGCAGCGAACGAGCACTTCCGCCGCTTCCGTACGGCCGCTCCGCGCTGCCAGGTGCAAGGGTGTGCGCCCCCGTTCGTCCCTCGCGCTGACACTTGCCCCGCGCGCGATCAGCATTTGCACCTGGCTCACGTCGCCCTCGTCGGCCGCCCGGTGCAGGTCGGTCGTCAGATCGCGGTCCTTCTTCCGGCACCCGCCAACCACCAGCGCCAGGGCCAGAATCCCGCAAAGCAGCCCTTTCCATCCCATGTCGCGTTCCCTGCCAAATCGCTATTTTCTGCTCGCACCATCTTGAACGCCGGTCTTGGCGCCCGTGGCGTCGGCCGTGAGGAGTTGGACGATCTCCTTGTGCCCCCGGCGGCCGGCCTCGTCCAAAGGCGTACGGCCCCGGCTGTTCCTGGCGTTCCCGTCTGCGCCGCGGGCCAGGAGCAACTGCACGATCTCCTTGCGTCGACGCCGGGCGGCGTTATGCAGAGCGGCATCGCCGTGGTTATCCTGCATATTCACATTGGCGCCGTTTGCGAGAAGAAGTGTGGTTACAGCGATGGCTCCGACCGAAGCCGCCTCGCACAGTGGTGTCATTCCACTGTCGTTCCTCGCGTTGACATTCGCATGGTGCGCCAGGAGCAGCTCGACCAATTTCTCGTTCGGATCGCGCGCCGCGAAATGCAGCAGCGTATTGCCATCTGCGTCGCTTTCGTCCACATCGGCGCCATTCGCAAGCAGCAGTGTCGCTAATTCAATATTGTTGAAGGCACTATGCAGCAGTGCCCGGCCAGCTTCCTTCTTGACGGTCACTCTTTCGGCGCCGGCCGCGATCAATCTCTTCGCAACTTTCGCGTGGCCTGCCTGTAACGCATAGCGCAAGGGCGTTGCCCCATCACTGTCCCTGGCATGGACATCAGCGCCACTGGTAATCAGAAGATCAGCCACATCGAAATGTCCCTGGTCAACCGCAACATGCAACGGCGTTGCCCCCGCGAATGACTTCTCGCGGCCTGGCGTGTACCAGTACATCCGGATGGTCTTGGCATTGATATGTGCACCCCTCTTGAGGAGGAGTTCCGCAATGTCTCTCGAGCCTTTGGCGGCGGACAAGTGCAGAGGTGTTGCTCCGTCCTCATTCTTCCTGTCGACATCCGCACCGTTGTCCAGGAGCACTTGCATCAATAACATTCGCAGCCTATCCATCTTCTGTTCTACTGCGGCAAAGTACCCCGTGTCGGTCATTGCGGGATTCGCAGGGTCGCGTTTGAAGGCCTCGCTCGCCCTCGAGAAGTAGCTCATGATCGCCCTGTGCAAGGGCAAGTTCCCATCGATGTCCTTCATTCTGGGGGCCAGCAGCTTTACCACGTCGACAGAGCCCGTATAAATCGCGGCCTGCAACGCCGTACCGAAGGTCTTCTCACCCCCCTTGACCTCGACATCGGCTCCGGCGGCAATGAGAAGCGAGACTATCTCCGTTCGGCCGGATTCAGCGGCAATGTACAGGGGGGGCTCTCCATAGTCGTTCTTCACGCTCAAGTCGAGGGTTCGCGGAACAAGCAGTTCAGCCATGCGAACGTTACCGCGCGCGGCCGCCACATGCAACGGGGTCCCTATGTCGCTGCCTTTCACGTGCGTATCTGCGTCCTTCGCCAGAAGCAGTTGCGCCATCTCGATGAGACCGCCTGCGACCGCAAGGCACAAGGGAGTGGCTCCCCCGCCGGTCTGCGGATCGACCGCGGCGCCCGCGGAAAGCAAGAGATCGGCAATGCTCCGATGGTCATGAATTGCGGCATGATGCAGAGGCCGCCAGCCATCCTTGTCCTGGACCTCGACGTTCGCT
>VGYL01000284.1 GCA_016872975.1 Planctomycetota bacterium | reverse complement strand
CAACGTGATGGTCAGGATCTGTTGAGCTCGCGTAAATCGGTACCAGTCACCCACTCACCAGATGGTGACATTACTGTGAACCCTCATGCCTGAGTCAGAAATAGCGTTTCTGCCCGTGAACGGTTACGCCTATCTGAATCTGTTGGGCCAGTCGCTGGCCGTCTTCTCCGAGCGTCCCGAGACCTTCGGCGGCTACCATTTCCTGCTGCTGGACTCCGACGAGATCAATGCCTTTGCCGCGCCGGGCGGACTGATCCTGGTGACGCGCGGCATGGTGCGCTGCTGCCAGAGCGAAGACGAGCTGGCGGCGGTGGTGGCGCACGAGATCTGCCACGTGGAGAAGAAGCACGGCCTCGGCGCCATCAAGCAGGGGCGGGTCACGGAGGCGTTCACGATCATCGCGGCGGAGTCTGCCAGCCAGTCGGGCAACGAGCAGTTGGCGGCGCTGACGCGCGAGTTCGAAGGATCGGTGGGCGACGTGGTGAAGACCCTGATGACCAGCGGGTACTCGCAGGGGCAGGAGCGGGAGGCGGATGCCGCCGCGGTACGGCTGCTGCAGCGCGCCGGGTATCCGGAGGGCGCGATGATCGCCATGCTGCAGCGCATGGACAAACAACTGGCCAAAACGCGCGGGCTCGGATTCGCCAAGACGCATCCTTCGGCGCGCAGCCGGGCCGAGGCGCTCCGCAGGACGGTCGGGGATTCGGGGTTCGCGCCCGATCCGGACCGGCAACAACGGTTCACCGCGGCGCTGCAGCCGCTCCTGGCGGGCCAGTAGGCTCTGCGCAGAGGAAGACGGCATGGCGAACCACGTCGGCAAGTGCCTGCGCGGAGTGGGAATCGGCCTGGCGGCCGGGGTGCTGGCGCTGCTCGCCTGGCATCTGGGCTGGCTCGAATCCTGGGAGGCCCCCAGTTGGAATTGGCGGGCCCGGTTCTTTGCCCAGCGCGAGACCCTCGCGCCCAAGATCAGACTGATTCTCCTCGATCAGGGCAGCCTGGATTGGGCGCAGCGCGAGCAGGGCCTGGGCTGGCCCTGGCCGCGCCAGGTGTACGAAGATATTTCCGCCTTCTGTAAGCGGGGCGGCGCCCGGGTGCTCTGCTATGATCTGCTCTTCACCGAGCCCTCCTTCCACGGGGTGTCGGATGATGAGGCGATGGGTGCGGCGCTCCAGGCCGGGCCCCCGGCGGTTCTGGCGGTTCAGCCCTCGGGAACTCGCCGGGCGTGGCCGGATTACCTGCCGCGCCCGGATCTGAAGATCGATCTGCCGCTGGTCATCGAGCCCAACATGGCGTTCCCGGTGCCGGAAATCGCCGCCGGTGCGGCGGCTCTGGGACACACGGCCGGTTTGCCCGATGCCGACGGCTTGTTCCGGCGGATCGCGCCGTTCCGCCGGTTCGACGGGGCCGATATTCCCGCCTTTGGCCTGGCCGCCTGGCTGACGGTAGAGGAGAAAAGGGGACATTCTGCTTTTTCCGCCGCGGGCCATTCTTCGGGGCCAGGGCACGAAAGAAAAGTAGAATGTCCCCTTTTCCTGCGGCTGGGGGGCAAGGCCATCCCGCTGGACCGGCATGGCAATGCAATCCTGCGTTTCAAAGGGCGCGGCGGTTTTTCGGAGGCGGTCGCCGCCGCGGCGGTCATCCAGTCTGAAATCCGGTTGCGGGAGGGCGAACCCTCCTTGCTGTCGCCTGAGATTTTCCAGGACTGCTATGTGTTCGTGGGCTGCAGCGCGCCGGGCCTGCTGGATTTGCGGCCGACCCCGGTCAACACCAAGTGCCCCGGCGTGATCCTGCACGCGACGTTCCTGGATAACCTGCTCACGGATTCCTTCATCCGCGAGGCCGCCGGACCCGTGGTGGTTCTGGGCATCCTGGCGACCGCCCTGGCTGCCGCTTTGTCCCTGACGTACGGCGGCCGCTGGTGGCAGGCGGGACCGCTGGCGGTCGTTTGGCTGGGGTTGCCCCTGGCGGTCGGGTTTGCCGCCTATGCCAAAGGACAATGGTGGCCGATCGCCGCCCATGGGACGGCTTCCGCCCTGGGGCTGGTCGGCGCTCTGGCCGCGAACTACTGGGCCGAGGGACGCCAGAAGGCGTTCATCAAACAGGCCTTCCGCCACTATCTCAGCGGCGAGGTGATCGAGAAGATCCTCCGCGATCCCAAGCACCTGGAGCTGGGCGGCGAGAAGCGGGAACTGACGATCCTGTTCACGGATCTGGCCGGTTTCTCGTCATTCTCCGAGAGGCTGGGCCCGGTCGAACTGACGGCCCTGCTCAATGACTATCTCAGCGAGATGACCGACATCATCATGGAAGAAGGTGGCACGCTTGACAAATACGAGGGCGATGCGATCATTGCGTTCTGGAACGCGCCGCTCGAACAATCGGATCATGCGGTGCGTGCCTGCCGGGCGGCGCTGCGCTGCCAGCGGCGGCTGGCCGAGTTGCGGGAGGCGTACCGGCAGCGTACCGGCGCGGTACTGCGGATGCGGGTGGGGCTGAATACCGGCGAGGTCGTGGTGGGCAATATGGGCTCGCGTAAGCGTTTCAACTATACGATCCTGGGCGACGCGGCGAATCTGGCGTCCCGGCTGGAAGGCGCCAATAAGGCGTTCGGCACCGAGACCATGGTGTCCGGCAGCACGTGGCAACTGGCGTCGGCCCACTTCCGCGGTCGCAAGCTGGCGGACCTGCGCGTGGTGGGGAGAAAGACGGCCGTGGCGGTGTTTGAGATGACGGGCTTCGCCACCGATGCCGCACCGCCCGCGTGGGAGACGTTTGCCGCCGGGCTGGACCGCTTTGGGGCGGGCGATTTCGCCGGGGCGAAGGTGCTCTTCGAGCAACTGCCCGACGATCCGGCGGCGAAGAGTTACGCCCGGCGCTGCGCGGAACTGAGTGCCCAGCCCCCGGCCTCATGGGACGGAGTATGGGGATTGACGGAAAAATGAGTCTGCGGCTTTTCATCGGTGGAATGCGCGGGAGCCGGCCGGTCACCGGGGGCGACTTCGAGGAATTCGGCGGCGATACGACGGCGCTGCTGCTGGTGGGCTCCGGTGGCGAGCGGCTCGTGCTCGACGCCGGGACCGGCATGCACGCGGTCGCGGGACAACTGGCCGAGATGGGCCCGGGCGAGGTGACGGTCCTGTTCTCGCACTATCATCTCGACCATTTGGCCGGGCTGACGATGAACCCTCTTTTCTACCGGTCGGGCTGGTCCTTCCAACTCATGGGACCGACCTTGGCCGCCGGGGGTGTCCGGGATGCCGTGACGCGCCTGCTGGCGCCGCCGTACTGGCCGTTGCCGGTGGAGCGGATGAGCGCACGGCTCGAGTTTGCCGAGTCCGCGGCCCAGATGCAGGTGGGATGCCTGCGGGTGCGAAGCTGTCCGGTCCCGCATCCCGGCGGGTGTCTGGCTTACCGGATCGACGATACGAACAGCGGTGGTGCGCTGGTCTTTGCCACCGATCTCGAATGGTCCCAGCGCACGGAGGCCCACGAAGCGGCGTTCCTGGCCTTGTGCCGCGAGCCCAAGCCCGCGGATATGCTTGCCATCGATGCCCACTTCGCCCGGGAGAACGCGCAGGCCTTCGCCGGCTGGGGCCACAGCACCTGGGAAGATGGCGTGGAGATCGCCGCGGCCGCGGGCATCCGGCAGGTGCTTCTGGGGCACCATGCCCCGGAGGCGGACGACCGGGCTTTGCGTGCCCTGGAGTCGCAGGTGCAGAAGCGATCCGCCGGGAGTCTGCTCGCGCGGGCGGGACAGTGGTTGACGGTTGATGGTTGAGGAAGAACCATGGCGGAACAACTCAGGACGATACTGCCTCACATTCAGAACATCGCGTTGGCACTGGGGCTGCTGTTCGCGGCCCACGTGCTGACCATCCCGCTGCGGCGCCGCTATGCCTCCTCCGACAGCCCGGACGCGCAGCGTCCCTGCGGGACGAGGGAACCGGTTCGGCGCGGCGGTCGCGAGTTCGTCCTCGCGCTGCTGAGCTACCCGGCGTTCGCCTTGCTGGTCCTGATCCTTTCTTTGCCGGCGGTTCACTGGCTCTACCGCCCCCCGGAGTCGGAGGTGGTGCGGGCGTACGATCAGGCCTGGCTGCTCTTTTGGGGCCTCTATGCCCTGGTGAGACTGGTCGAAGGGCTGCTGGTCGAGACCTTCGTGCAGATGGGGCGGGCCTGCCCGCTCAGCCGGCTCAGTCGCGGTCTGCTGCGCCTGGCGGTCCTGCTGGGCATCGCCTTTCTGCTGATCCGTTACCAATTGGACCATCACATCGGCGTGCTGCTGACCTCGACGGCGATCGTGACCGGCGTCATCGGCTTCGCCATGCAGGGGGTGCTGGGCAACCTGTTGGCGGGCATGTCGCTGCACGCCTGCC
The DNA here is from genome assembly GCA_016872975.1 of Planctomycetota bacterium. Lineage (GTDB taxonomy): Bacteria > Planctomycetota > Phycisphaerae > Sedimentisphaerales > Anaerobacaceae > PLanc-01. The sequence goes on along the minus strand of VGYL01000284.1, from coordinate 3,597 downwards.
GGTCCCTGGCGGTGGGCGACTGGATCGAGGTCGACGGGACGGTCGGGCAGGTGATCCTGGTCAACTGGCGCGAGACGCGGCTGCGCACCACGGGCGGTCACGTCGTGATCGTCCCCAACGGCAAACTGGCGGACACGACCGTCCGCAATTTCTCCTCCCCCACGCCCCTGCGCCGCCATGAGGTGCCGGTGGCGGCCAGCTATGGCGACGCGCCGGGCGATGTCATCGCCGCCCTGATCGAGGCCGCCCAGAGCGTGCCGATGGTCGAGAAGGACCCGCCGCCGGATGCCCACGTCACCGGGTTCAAGGACTTCTGCATCGAATACGTGCTGCGGTTCTGGTCCAAGCAGTATGAGCGCCGCACCGTGATCGAGGGCCACGTGATGCGGATGATCTGGTATAAGTTCCAGCGCCGGGGGATTGAGATTCCGTTCCCGATGAGTGGGCGACTGCTGGGCAATTTCCTGGAGGCGGTTCACGCCCAGAAGTTCGAGAAGCCGCTGGCGTCGGAGCTGGAGCGGATCGTGGACGATCTGCTGGGCAGCGACTTCGGGCGCAAGCTCCTGGCCGGTCCCGACGGTTGCTGTCTGCTGAGCCGCGAGGAGCTCAGGCCTCTGGCCCGGAGCCTCAAACGCACCCGCTTCACCCACGGCGAGGTCCTGATGCGCCAGAACGAGGAGGGAGAGTCGTTCTACGTCCTGGTGCAGGGGAAGGTGAAAGGCAGCATCATGAACTCGGATGCCGCCCATCCCATCGAATTCGAGCTGGCGCCCGGCGCGCTATTCGGCGAGATGAGCCTGCTGACCGGTCTGCCCAGGAGTGCGACCATGACGGCCGCCACGCATTGCGAGCTGCTGGAGTTCGACCGCGTCGCTTTCGCCCACCTGCTATCGCTGCGGGAAGAGATCCCGCGGCTGCTGTCCGACCTGGCGGCCGCCCGTGCCGCCGAGAACGCCGCCTCGCTGGAGAAGCTGCGTGCCTCGGCGGTGGTGCCGCCGGATTTGGCGCGGGACGGCATCTTGCACCGTCTCAAACGCATGATGGGCGAGTGGCGGGGCAAATAAAGCACTCGGAGGGCGAAAAAGTTGCGAAAAGATTGTAACACTGTGCCGCCTGCCCCGTCCTTATTGGTAGTGGATGGATTACTTCCTCTCTACTAGAAGGGCCGACGCGGCGGAGGTCGGCCCGTTTTCTTGCGCACGACCAAGGCGAACCTGTAGCCGGCGCCAGCGTATGGAGCGCTTGATCCTCGGAATGCTGGAATAATGGAATGTTGGAATCGTGGATGGCGTGGGGCATGCCTCTACTCCCTATTCCATCAATCCGTAATTCCAGGATTACGGCTATTGATTCGTGAAGGTCTTCGACCTATCATGGGGTCCATGCGAATTCCACTGACAAAATACGGGTTGCCCGAGGTGGTTGTCTATCCTGCGGCCATTGCGGCACTGATGGCGGCGGTGGCGCTGGTCGGACCGGCCGTAGTGCCGGTTTGGGCGCTGGTCGCGGTTGAAGGGATCCTGGGCCTCGTCCTGATCTGGACCCTGATGTTCTTCCGCGATCCGGCGCGTCAGGTCCTCCGGGACGACCGCGTTCTGCTGGCGCCGGCGGATGGGCGGATTGCGGATATCGAGACCCTGGAGGAAGGCGATGTGATCGGGGGACCGGCCCTGCGGATCGGCATCTTCTTGAGCATCTTCAACACGCATATCAACCGTGCTCCCTGCGCGGCCCGGGTGGAGAAGATCACGTATCGGCCGGGCAAGTACCTCAATGCCATGAACCGGCTGGCCGGTAAGGTCAATGAGTCCAATAACCTGGCCCTGGTGCGGACCGCAAGTCCTCCAGACCGGCTCCTCGTCCGCCAGATCAGCGGGGCGATCGCCCGGCGGATCGTCTGCGCCGCGCGCGAGGGCCAGCAGCTTGCCGGCGGCGAGCGCTTCGGCATGATCAAATTCGGATCCCGGACCGAGCTCTACCTGCCGGCCGGCGCGCCGGTGGAATGTCTGGTCCGGGTTGGTGACAAAGTCAAGGCGGGGTTGACCCCGCTGGCAAGGTACCGAAAGCCATGAACGATTCGAATGGAAGATTGGAATGTTGGAATACTGGAATATTGGGTGGCGAGAGGCGCCCCTCTACCCATTATTCCATCGTTCCAACATTCCAGCATTCCATTCTCCCCATCTTCCACGCTTCCCCTTTTCGAGGCGGACAATGAGTAACAGGTATCCCTTCGCGGACAACAGATTCGCGCGGCCCCGGCGGCCCCGGGGCCGGCTGTTTCGGCGCGTGCGCAAGCACCGCGTCAAGTATATCACCATCCTGCCTTCCCTGATCACGATCTTCAACGGCGTCTTCGGTTTCATGGCGATCGTGCTGGCGAGCAAGGCGGTGCAGCCCGATCCCGGCCCTTGGTCACGTTTCGCCGTGGCGGGGTACATGGTCTTGGTGGCCATGTTTGCGGATATGCTCGACGGCCGATTGGCCCGGATGAGCCAGAGCACTTCGAGCTTCGGCGGCCAGTTGGACAGTCTGTGCGACATGATCAGCTTCGGTATCGCCCCGGCGTTTCTCATGCTCAAGCTCGTCGAGAGCCAACTGCAACTGAGCACGGTGGTTTGCGGCGGCGTGCTCCACCGGTTCATCTGGCTGGCGGCACTGGCCTACATCGCCTGTACCGCCATACGCCTGGCCCGTTTCAACGTGGAAAACGAGGAGAACGAGGCGGCCCACATGAGCTTCGTCGGGCTGCCCAGTCCTGGCGCCGCGGGCGTGGTCGTCAGCCTGGTCATCTTCCACCAGCAGCAGGTGCCCACCTTGGACCTTCTGGTCTATGCTCTGCCGTTCGTGACGCTGGGCGTGGCGCTGCTCATGGTCAGCCCGATCCGCTATCCCCACCTCTTGAATGTCTACCTGACCGGCAAGAAACCCTTCGGCTATCTCATCCGGATTCTCTTTCTGCTCCTGCTGGCCGTGTGGGGGAGCCTGGAGATCGCCCTGGTGCTGACGTTCGGCAGCTTTGCGGGAGGCAGTCTGGGGAAATGGCTTTACGGCAAGACCGTGAGAAGGCGCACACGCGCGGTCCTGACTGCCGCCGATCTGGCGACCGGGGCCCCGGCGGATCCTGTTGTGCATGATTGACCGGCGCGGTCCATATCGTCCCTGGCATCTACACTATCTGTGGACGATGTGGACGGAATGGACGTTGTGGACGCAGAGGACCTATCCTGTCTCGCAAGGGAGGGGGAAGGTCCTGCTCTCGTCCTGGAAGACAGTCCGCGGATTCTGCCCTTCGGACTGACTGATCTGGTGGTAGCAATCCACCACTTTGGCCAGGCGGCTGAGCACCTGCCGGCCCTCTTCGCTGGCCTCCAGACCCACAATTTGCAGGCCCAGACACAGACCCGCGTGGTCGGCCGTGGGCAGGACGTTGCGGATTTGTACGTTGAACATCAGGGGCGTCTCGTACGGCAGCGGCGTGAACCGCACGCCCAGGAACTGCCCCTTGCGGAACTCCGATTCGCCGGCAGGTCCCCGGCCCTCGGCCGGGCCCGTGGGCGCGCCGACACGCGTCTCCTTGCTGGGGACGACCACCTG
>VGYL01000283.1 GCA_016872975.1 Planctomycetota bacterium | reverse complement strand
GTCCTGCAACGGGATGTGGCCGTCCAGGGGCGCGGCCACCGCGACCGCCCGAACGAATCCTATCTGCTGGCGCTGGACCCGAAAACCGGCGCGACCCTCTGGCGCCACATCCGCCCGAGCGAGGCGGTCGCGGAATCGCGGGAGGCGTTCTCCACGCCCATCCCGTTCTCGTTCGAGGACCAACCGCAGTTGCTCGTTGCCGGCGGCGACGCTCTGACGGGCCATGACCCCGAGAGCGGCAAGGAGCTGTGGCGCTGGGGCACGTGGAATCCCCGGCGGATCACCCACTGGCGGCTGGTCCCCTCGCCGGTCGCCGGCGCAGGGGTCGTCCTGGTCTGCGCCCCGAAGGGCAGCCCCGTGTACGCCCTGAAGCTGGGCGGCGCCGGTGTCCTCGACGACAGCGCCCTGGCCTGGACCAGCGGCGGCGAGTCGAGGGATGTCTCCTCCGATGTTCCCACGCCCGCCTATTACGACGGCGATTTCTTCGTGCTCAACGACCTGCGCCGTTCCCTGGCGCGGGTGGAGCCGGGCACGGGACGGGTCAAGTGGATGATGCAGCCGCCGGGCCGGGCCAAGTACGAGGCCTCGCCGCTGGCGGCCGACGGCAAGATCTACCTCATCAACCATGCCGGCGAGGCGGCCGTGATCGACGCCGCCACGGGCGAGGTCCGCCACGAGGTGACCATGGACGAGCCCGGCCGCAACGAGGTCGTCCGCGCCTCCATCGCCGCGGCCCACGGCCGCCTGTTCCTCCGCACCACGCGGCACCTGTACTGCATCGGGAATTCCGGCGACGCCGTACCCGAGGCAAGACTGCCATAGGTAAACCGTCCGCGAAATATTTTCTTTTCCTTCAACTCCGAAAGATGAGCGGAAGGACGGACTGTCTTATCGTCGGGCGGGACGCCCAACCTACGGAAGAGCCGCCTCACTGCGTCCGGCTTGGCGTTCCGGCGTACGTCCTGCCTCCGGTCTCCCTGTCGAGAGCGGAAGGACGGACTGTTTTCTACTGCCTCACGGCAGCACTACGAACGGGTGTCTTTCGTAGCTCGATTGGCCTACTTCGCGCAGAAACATGGCGTTCGCGGCTCTAAGCCCTGGTTACCTGATCCCCTGGCGGGGGGATGTGCAACAATTCCGATCTCGGTGCTCTCCTGCGACATCTCCCCATCGACATCCCCGAGGGCCAGCCTGGTATGTAAAACCGGATGAGCCCGAATTCTCATGCCTATTGATACATGAGGGCGCGTTGGGCCGCTTCCGGCAATTCGATCGGGGCGAACATGGACGCGGGGTAGAGATAGCCGTCCGGTTCGGACTTGTCCTCATCCAGGACGCGCAGCATGTGGTGCGCTTCCGCGGCCCCATCCGGCAACGTGCGGTAAACCTTGCCCAGAATCAGACTCGCCGGGTTGCTGTCGTTGTTGATGCAGATTACGAAACGGCTCACGAGATTACCCTTTTAACCTTGAAATCCTTTCGACCGACGCCGTGTGCTTCGAACCAGTGTATTTCCGCCCGACAAACAGCACCCTGCGACAAGCGCACGGTTGCGAAGCCCTTCATCTTCCACCAACGGCCCTCGCCGTAGGTACGATCCAGATAACGTCGGATGTACACGCCCCGCCCGGTGGCGATTGTCTCAACATCCTCAATTTCGCCCAGGATCTCCAATTCCATCGTGGGTTCTCAACAAGCCCCCGACATCGAGGTTTCCGCTTCTTGACTATGTCCATCGTACCATGGCCTGTCGTCCCGGTCAAGGATCGCTTCAGGGCTATTTGCACGTGAGCCTCGTTCCGTCTGAGCGAGCGGTGCATACCACGCACCATCTTCAGCTCAGCACTATCGGGTGCATGCTTCTGGGCAGGCCGTGCGCACGATGGTGGAAGAAAGACGCGATTAGGTCTTGTCACGACTGACAGGGCAGGGCATAATGCGTCCCCGAAGTCCGAGTTGGCACGGGTTTGTCGCAGGAGATCGCTATGAGCAGAGCAACGCACGTCGCAACGTACGTCTTGGTCGCTTTCGGACTGGTTTCGACCGGGTCCGGGGCCGAGAATCTTCTCAAGAATCCCTCGTTCGAGAGCACCCGCCGGGACCAGCCGCAATCCTGGACCCGGTCCACCTGGGCGGGGCAACCGGGCTTCGCGCTCGACGCCGCCGGCCGGACGGGCGGCTGTGTGAAAGTGACTTCGGCCGAGGGCGCCGACGGTGGCTGGAGCCAGACGGCCGGCCCGATCCCCCCGTTTGCGCGCCTGCGCCTCTCGGGCTGGGTCAAGACCGAGAACGTCGCCACCACCACCGGCCGGGGCGTGCAACTGAACATCCACGGCCTCGACCGCGCCCGCACGCGGGCCCTGACCGGCACCAACGATTGGACCAAGCTCGAAGTCGAGTTCGAGGTGATGGGCCAGGACAGCGTGCAGGTGAACTGCCTCTTCGGCGGCTGGGGCCTGGCGACCGGGACCGCCTGGTTCGACGATCTCGCCCTGGAGGTGGTCGAGGAGCTGAAGATCGAGAGCAAGACCGTCCCGGCCGCCCTGCGAATCGACCCCGCCCAGGCCGGCGCGCCGATCTCCAAGTACATCTACGGCCAGTTCATCGAGCACCTGGGCCGCTGCATCTACGGCGGCATCTGGGCCGAGATGCTCGAAGACCGCAAGTTCTACCACCCGGTGCCCGCCGACCGCGACGTCTGGCGGACCACCAACGCCGGCGCCCGCGTCCTGGCGGCCTCGCCCTGGAAGGCGGCCGGCCCGCGCGAGGCCCTCGCCATGAGCAGCGAGAACCCGCTGTCCGGCAAGCACAGCCTGCGGATCGCGCTCTCCGAGACCCCGACCGGCATCTGCCAGGAGGAGCTGGGCGTGGTTGCCGGCAAAGGGTATGAAGGCCGGGTCGTCCTGCGCGGCGACGGGTTCGCCGGGGCGATCCGGGTCAGCCTGATCTGGGCCGACGGCGACGCCGGCCGCCAGACGGTGACCCTGGGCAAACCGACCCGCTCGTTCAAGGCGTATCCCCTGAAGTTCAAAGCCGGCGCGAGCACGGATGAGGCCCGCCTGGAGATTGTCGCGACCGGACGGGGCACGATCACCATCGGCGCCGTGTCCTTGATGCCGGCCGACAACATCGACGGGTTCCGCCGCGACACGCTCGAGCTGCTCCGCCAGCTCGGCGCCCCGATCTACCGCTGGCCGGGCGGCAACTTCGTCAGCGGCTACGACTGGCGCAACGGCGTGGGCGACCGCGACCGGCGGCCCACCCTGACCAACCCCGCCTGGACCGGCCTGGAGACCAACGACGTCGGCATGCACGAGTTCGTCGCCCTCTGCCGGCTCATCGGCAGCGAGCCGCTGATCACCGTCAACACCGGCTTCGGCGACGCCTACTCCGCGGCCGCCCAGGTCGAGTACGCCAACGGCACGCCGGAAACGCCCATGGGCAAGTGGCGCACCCAGAACGGCGCCCGCAAGCCGCTCGGCGTCACCTGGTGGTGCGTCGGCAACGAGATGTGGGGCAACTGGCAACTGGGCTACATGCGCCTGGAGCACTACGTCCTCAAGCACAACTGGATCGAGGAGATGATGCGCCGGACCGACCCGACCATCAAGACGCTCGCCTCCGGCAACGTCGGCCCGTGGTCCGAGGGACTCCTGCGGAACTGTGCCGATCACATGGACCTGATCGCCGAGCACTTTTACTGCCAGACGGCCCCCGACCTGGTCTCGCACGTGCGGCTGGTCCCCAACGCGGTCCGCAGCAAGGTTGAGGCCCATCGCCGCTACCGCCAGAGCATCCCGTCCCTCCAGGGCAAGGACATCCAGATCGCCTTTACGGAGTGGAACTACTGGTACGGCCCGCACGTCTTCGGCGAACTGGGCACGCGGTACTTCATGAAGGACGCCCTGGGCATCGCCGCGGGGCTCCATGAGTACTTCCGCCACTCCGACCTCAGCTTCATGGCCCACTACGCCCAGACGGTCAACGTGATCGGCTGCATCAAGACCACCAAGACCGCCGCGGCGTTCGACGCGACCGCCTATCCGCTGATGCTCTACCGCCGCCAGTTCGGCACGATCCCGCTGGCGGTCTCCGGCTGGAACGAGAAGCTCGACGTCTCCGCCGCCTTGACCGAGGACAAGAGCCACCTGACGCTCGGTTTCGTCAACGCGACCTGGGACAATTACGAGGTGACCCTGGACCTCAACGGCCTGACGCCCCAGGCTCCGGCCGCCGGCTGGGAGATCGCCCACGAGAACCCCGGGGCCTACAACGACCCGGGCCGGGACCCCGTGATCCAGCTCGTCCCGCGGCCCGCGACCGACGCGACCGGCACGATCCGCCTGAAGCCCATCAGCATCACCGTGTTCCGGGTCCCGCTGAAGTAGATCGCAAATTCACAACGATCCGGTAAAAGGCTAAAATCGGCAGCCTCGACCGGCGTGGTGCTATCGAAAGTGCGGTTGCGGAATCGCTTTTAGCTTCTTGCCGGGCCATTGATTCAGCCGCCCTTTATCTGCAGCAGAAGCCCACCCTACCGCTGACGCCCGGACGATGGCCCCCGGCGCGAAGGCGTGCGGCCTGGGCGGTGCAGCCTCCCACGCCGATTCAGCCCGACGATCCGCCAAATAGGCTGAAATCGTCAGCCTCGACCGGCGGGACGCTATCGAAAACGGGGTTGCGGAATCACTTTTCGCCTTTTACCGGGCCACTGTAAACTCAAAGCGCCATCAGGCTCAACGCCATCAGGAGCATGCCGAGGACGACGCCGCTGATGACCAGGTGGCCGTGGCCGTAGCTGTGGGCCATGGGCAGCAGCTCGTCGAACGAGATGTAGACCATGACCCCCGCGACGAAGGCCAGGGTCCCCGCCAGCACCACGGAGTTGGCGTTCAGGAAGGGCATCAACAGCAGGTACCCGACCAGCGCCCCGGCCGGCTCCGACATGCCGGAGAAGAAGGAATAGAAGAAGGCCTTGTTCTTGTTCCCCGTGGCGTAGAGGATGGGCATCGACACGGCGATCCCCTCGGGGATATTGTGGATGGCGATGGCAATGGCGATGAAGAGGCCCAGCCGGGGATCGCTCAGGGCCGAGGCGAACACCGCCAGGCCCTCCGGGAAGTTGTGAATCGCGATCGCCAGGGCCGTCATCACGCCGGTCCGCGTCAGGGCGTGCGTCTGGTCCGGGCGTTTCGGATCCTCCAGGCCCTCCAGGTTGTGCGGGTTCTCCTTCTGGGGGACCAGCAGATCGACAATTCCGATGAAGGCGATGCCCGCAAAGAAGAACAGCAGGCTCAGCGGCTCCCCCACACTGTCGGCTGCATCGGGCAGCAGTTCCATGAAGGACACGTAGACCATCACACCCCCCGACAGGCCCAGCGAAAACGACAGGTAGACGATCTTCGGCCGGCGGATGAAATAGGCGATGGCGCTGCCGATGCCGGTGGACAGTCCCGCCAGCAGCGTCAAGCCGAAAGCGATGGCCACGTTGCCCGATGTTTCCATATCATTTCCTCAATGGCGAACCGTTGTCACGCAGGATGTACGTGCGCCGTCAGTATAAGTGCGGACACCCGGACCCGGCAAAAAAAGGTTTTCGCGGGCCCCGGGATTCGCTTGACCGGACAAACGCTGTCTGGTAAAAAGAACTCGGGCCGGCGGGATCTCTTGGCAAGGCCGTCCGGCCCGGGCAGGGACAGGCAGACGGACACAACGGACCTATTGCTTGGTGAAGGGAGTCGGAGTATGGCAAACGTCTATGGCACCCCCGAGTCGCCCCAGAATCCGCCGCCGGAGCCCGGTCCGGGGAACATACCGCCGGTAGTCGAGCGGATCGGTCCCCTGGGCCGCGAGGCGGACCCGAAGGCCCGCATGTGGGCCATGTTCTGTCATCTGGCGGGCCTCGCGTGGCTGCTGCCCATCACGCCCGCCTTCGGCAGTGTCCTGGGCCCGCTGATCGTCTGGCTCATCAAGAAGAACGAATTCCCCTTTGTCGATGACCAGGGCAAGGAGGCCGTGAACTTCCAGATCACGATGCTCATCTACGGCGCCGTGGCGGCCCTGCTGATGTTCATCTGCATCGGGTTCGTGCTGCTGCCGATCGTGATGATTGTGGACGTGGTGTTCCTCGTCATCGCCGCCATCAAAGCCAACGACGGCGAACACTACCGCTACCCCTACCCGCTGATCATCCGCTTCATCAAGTAGACATTGCGAGCAGAGCGAAGCAATCTCTCCCCGACCATGGGTTGAGATTGCTTCGTCGCTGAAGCTCCTCGCAATGACATATTTGGGCGCCCGATGTCATTGCGAGCGAGGCTTGCCGAGCGCGGCAATCATGTCATTGCGAGGAGCGCAGCGACGAAGCAACCTCACCTAGCGCGGCCTTCGGCCGCAACCAAAAAGATGTCCGAATGTGTGGTAGAAGTTCCTGACAAAGACTCTATAGTCGCGGTACTTGTGAAACGCGGTACCAGGCCAACTCCCGGTGCCGTGCTGGATTACCGATCTTGTTCATCAAGACTCATCATGGGACCGGTCAAGCGGCCTTGCGATGGTCCTGCTCCTTTTCCATCGCCCCGCAGCGGGCGTCGGGCGCCGAACATTTCAAAGCGTTCTTGATTGTTGGCGCCGGGTGCTTCATGATGTTGGCGTGACGTGAACATCTATTGGAGCCATCGTATGACAGCTACTGCCTGCACCCGCCGTGACTTCATCAGGACCTTTGGTTGCACCGCCGCCGCGGTGGCGTTGGCGGGGACGTCCCGCATGGTGCGGGGCGCGTCCGGCGCAGACCCACGCACGACGCATGACGCGCGACGCACGACGGGCCCCGAGCGGCCGAATATCGTCTTCATTCTCGCGGACGATCTGGGCTACGGGGACCCGACCTGCTATAATGCACAGTCGAAGATCCCGACCCCGGTGATGGACCGACTGGCGGGGGAGGGGATTCGCTTTACGGATGCCCACACGCCCTCGGCGGTGTGCACACCCACGCGGTACGGCCTGCTGACCGGGCGGTACTGCTGGCGGTCGAGCCTGACGAGGGGCGTGCTGGGCGGCTACAGCGAGCCGCTGATCGAGACGGACCGGCTGACCCTCGCCTCGCTGCTCAAGCGGCATGGCTACAATACCGGTTGCGTGGGCAAATGGCACCTGGGGCTGGGCTGGGTCGGCAAGGATGCCGCCGAGAAGCCGAAGGAGGGCAACGTCGCGTATGAGAAGCTGGTGACGCACGGGCCGCAGTCGCTGGGATTCGACTACAGTTACATTATCCCGGCGTCGCTGGACATGGACCCGTACTGCTGGCTGGAGAACGGCCGCACCGTGGAGCCGGCGACCGCGCGCACGCCCGGCAGCAAGCGGCGTTGGGACGGGGGCGGCGGCTTCTGGCGGGCCGGACCGATCGCGCCGTCGTTCGATTTCTACGGGGTCCTGCCGACCATTACGGCCAAGTCCGTGGACTTCATCAACCGCCGGAGCCCGGACCGGCCCTTCTTCCTCTACGTGCCGCTGACCGCGCCGCACACGCCCTGGATGCCGACGGACGAGTTCCGCGGCAGGACCCAGGTGGACTGGTACGGCGACTTCGTGACCCAAGTGGACTGGTCCGTGGGTCAGATCCTCAAGGCGGTGGAGGACGGCGGGTTTGGGGACAATACCCTGTTTGTCTTCACCTCGGACAACGGCGCGCACTGGCCACCCGCCCAGATCAAGGAGTTCAACCATCACTCCAACGGCCCCTGGCGCGGGCAAAAGTCCGATATTCACGAGGCGGGGCACCGTGTCCCGTTCATCTGCCGCTGGCCGGGGAAGGTCAAGCCCGGCACGCAAAGCCATCAGACGATCTGTCTGACCGACCTGCTGGCCACGTTCGCCGCCATCCTTGGCGACACGTTGCCCGCCGGCGCGGGACAGGACAGCTACAACATTCTGCCGGCTTTGCGGGACCCGGGCCTGGAGGAACCGATCCGCGAGGCCACGGTGCACCACTCGGGCAACGGCCTGCTCGCGATCCGCCAGGGACCCTGGA
>VGYL01000282.1 GCA_016872975.1 Planctomycetota bacterium | reverse complement strand
TCGTTCCCCAAGCCTGCGGAGATCGTCGGTCATCTGCTGCTGCCCGACGCGTTCCGGGTCGATCCCATGCTGCGGCCCAAGCTCGAGGCCACCGCCTCGGCCACGCTGGATCAGATCGAATTCCTCAGTGACGAGCGCCGGCCGGACATCCGGGTCCGGTACCGCACCACCGACGGCGGCGAGGAGCACTTCCGCAAGGACACGGCGCCCTTCAATTTCCTGTACCTGCTCAACGGGCAGGTCGACATGGGCAGCGGCGACCGGCGCCACCTGGTCCGACTGATCGCCCGCGTGATCCGGTCCATGATGGTGGAGCCGCTGAGCCAGCAGGTTCGCTCCGATGCCAACAACAAGCTCGCCGAAATCCTGCCGCAACGGGACCCGGTCAACAACCATCGGCAGTGTTTCTCCAGCTATGGCTTCTGGTGCGGCACGCCCGGGCATAAACGGGCGAACGTCGAGTCGCGCATTCTGGCCGAGATGGAGACCCTGGACGGCGATCGGGACCTCAACCGCACGGGATATGGTCCGGAAATCCGCCAGAGGATCGCGACGGCGCTGAAGGCCGCGCCGGGCGCCGGTGAGCTCATTCAACCGGCGGTCCCGTTCTGCTGGGACCCGCCCGGCCGGGGGACCTCGCAGGAAGTCGTCTCCGGTATCATTCAGAGCGTCCGCCGGTACCTGGAAACGGCCCTGATCCCGGCGGCACGCAAGGAAGGCGAGAGGGTCCTCAACCCCGCCCAGCCGATCGGGAGCGTGCTGGAGGCCGCCGAAGAGATGATCGAGCGGGATTTCTTCAATGCCGAGCAACTGCGCCCCACTCGCCAGATCGGCGCCTGCATGGATGCCTGGGTCGAGGGCCTCGAGACGCTGGTGACGCAGCAGCAGGCGGCCATGGCGCCCCGCATCAACACCATCATCACCGAGATCCTGGCGGAGCTCAAGCAGGTGCTGGAGGCTCTGCAGGAGAGAATTCCGCCGCTATCGTGGACGAGCAGCGACCTGGCGCCGCTGGTCGGCGCGGCCCTCGACGCGCGTTGGAGCCACCTGGCGGAATCGCTGCTGCATGAGGATTTCCTGGGCTCGATCAAGACCACCCTGCGGATCTTCGCGCTGCGCAAGCAGTCGCTGGAAGCCCTGACCGCCCTGGCCTGGCAGCGGCGGACCGTCAACGAGCGGTCCGCGCTGGCCGAGGAACAGAGCCAGGGCAATGGAGCCGCCCGGGCGGAGAGCCTGTTCTCGACGCCGTTATGCCTGTCGCTGGAGTCCATTACGGCCCTCGATGCCGTGACGGCCCGGGACCTGCGCCAGAGCCTGCTCAAGCCCGTGCTGTTCGCCACGGTGGTGGCGGTCCGGGAGGTCAGGCCGGAGCTGGCGGATGTCAAGCCCGTGGAGGAGCGGTTGACGACCAGCCTGACCCGGTTGTCCGGGGAGATGAAACGGTTCATGCGCGACATCGAGACGCATAGCTGGGACCTCTTTCGCAGCGGATTCTCCGAACGGCAGGCGACCAACGATCACCCGTACTACCGCAGTATCTGCGAGATCTGGCGGTTGGCCGAGCCCAAGATCGACCTGTCCAAGTCCCGCAAGTTCGCTCCGCCGCTCGATGTCACGGTCGTGCAGCAGGTGGCGAACTCCTGCGTGCCGCCTTTGCTGACGCACAACTGCGAAGTGAGTCTGCGCGAAGCGGCGGTGGACGAGAACTTCCGCCACGCCACCGGCGAATGGCTCCAGATGCTCCGTCTGCGCTACGGCTTCTGCCTCGAAGCGATCACGCGCTACGGCAAATACGTGGCCGCCACCGATGAATATGTCCGGCACATGGGCTTCGAGTACCCCGATCTGTGGCTGGACAAGCGCTGGTATCTCGCCTATCAAAGCGCCCTGGCCCAGTGGCATGATCGGGTCGGCGCGACCAAGGACACGATGGAGCGCAGGAGCTACGAGGCCAACGCGGCCAAGGTGGGCTCGCTGCGCAGGCTGCTGGCCTCGACGAACGACCGGCTGCGCCAGCAGATGCGCCGGCTGACCGACCCGCAGGTGAGCATCCGCATGGCAGAATTGCACGGGGGCACCGATTCCCGTATCGATCTGTTGCTGCACGAGCTGCCGCTGGGCGATGGGCACGGAGTCCAGCAGGGGCTCGATCGCAGTGTGGCCCTGATGGAGACCCTGATCCGCAACCTGACCGAATGTGCGACCGGCCTGACCGATGGGGAGCAGCATACGCTGCGCGAGGTGCTCGAGAGCTGCCACGGCGACCTGCAGCGGTTCCGCACGGACCAGTTGGCGTAAGAAGTACTGCGAAAGGGCGGGTGAGGACTCATGGGAGGAAACGACGATTCGAGGAGAATGACGGGGCCGCTGCCGACGTTGTTCGCCGGGGTGGGCCCGGGCGCCGCCAAGACGCTGGCGGAGCTCTGTCGCCTGGCGCAGGGTCTGACCGCTCCTATCCAGGGACCCTTCGGTCTCGTGCTGGCGGATTCCCGCGGGGAGGGACTATGGGTGCGTGACTGGCCCCGCGCGGCGGATCTGCGCGGGCCGGAGCCGACGGCGGTCCCCGCGCGACAGGAACCCACGGGCGACGCGGACGAGAAATGGACGGCCGCGTTGTCGTCCCTGGTGCGCCGGCTCCGTGCCGTGGAGCCGGGGCCGGCCCCTGTCCCCGGCGGTCGGCTGCGCCTGAGCGCGTACGTCGTGATCGATCTGTCGGACGCGGCGGCCGTAAGCCTGACCATCCGCCTGATCCAGACGCTCCGCCAGGCGGATGCGGCCCTGGATACGACGCTGCTGGTCCTGACCGGCCGGACCGCCGCCACCGACGCGCCGGCCGAGGGCCGCTGGTTCGAGACGTGCCGGACGCTCCTGGAGCAGCTCCAGGACGGACTGCTGGCCCAACGCGTCTGCCTGCTCGATGGATGTGACACCGAGAAGACCTGGCTGGAGCGGCCGGAGCAGTTATACCGGCTGGGCGGCGAGTTTCTCTTCTACCACGGACTGACCTGCCGCGGTCTGCTGCGGCAGAACGAGCACACGCGTACCCGCGCCGGCGAGAGCATCCTGAACGTCTGCGGGTCGTTCGGCTGTCGCACGATTTCGGCAGACCTGGCGGTGGTCGCCCGGAGAATCGCCGAGAGAGTGGCGCGGGAGGACCTGGCGGAGCTCTACCGGCGGACCGTGCCCGGCGGCTGGCTGGAGAGTCTGCACGAGCAGGCCCGGTCTCTGGTCGAGCGGATCGCCGCCACGTGTGAGCGGGCCTGTCCGACCACGGCCTTTGCGGGCGCGCCGGCACGAGCCGCCGGGCACGCCGCCTCCTCCTCCGGCGAACGACGGAGCCACCCGGATCCTCACCGGTCTCAGAACGCCGAGATTACGGAGGCGGTCCGCCGGACGATCAAGCAGGTCTGCACGCGAGAATCGTTGTTGAGTCTTAGTCTGTTCTTCCAGCTTCTGCGTCCGAAGCTCGCGCGCCTGCTGACCCAGCAACGGCTCTGGGAACGCGCGCGGGCCCATCACCTGGTGGCCGAAGTCTTCCGGCGGCAGGAGGAGAGCACGTACGAGCCTCTGCGGACCTGGCTGGCCCAGCCTCAGACCCAGTGGGTGGGCCGTTTCACTCCCGCGCCGCCGGAGGTGTCCTATGGGGCGGTGAGCCGGCCTGCCAGCCTGCGAAGCTACGCCGGCGGCTGGCTCCTCCTGGCGCTGGGCCTGGCCGCGGTGGCGCTGGGGACATTCCCGCCCAGCAAGGTCTGGGCGATCGCCGGCGGCCTGGTCTCTCTCGCGGCGACCGTGGTCATGGCTCTGCCGATCGGATGGATGCGGTATCCGCGCAGTCACCTCTGTGAGAGGGACGTTCTGTCGTCCGTCCTGCCTGTCCCTTATCGGATGGGACCCGGCCGACGGATTCGTCTTGCCTGCGGGGGGCTGATCGCCCTGGGTCTGATCGGTATCACCTGGCCGTGGTGGCCGGACACGTGGACCTTGAGCACGGGCCTGTGGGCCGTGATCCTGCTGGCGGCGACCGGCGCCGGTCTTGTCTGTGCGGCAGGGGGGGCGCGGTCAACGTATCCGGACCAGGTGAGCCCGGACGAGGCGCCTGGCCAGGTGAACCCGCCCACCTGGTGGCGCTGGACGCTGGGGTGGTTGTGCCTGGCCTCGGTATGGATCGTCCTGATTGCCGGATCGGTGCGGGGCGACGCGGCCCGGATGGCCGATGCCGGCGGGCAGACGTCCTCCTACCTCCTGCCTCTTATGGGTCTGGTCCTGGCGGCGGCGGGGATTGGCCTGGCCCTGTTTCCCCGCAGCGGTCACGCGTATCTGGTGGACCGGGTGGCGCGGATGCCTCAGCCCCTGGCCGGCGCGATCGCCAATCCCATCCAGGAGAGAGGACTGCCTCCGGGCGTCATCACTCTGGCGGCCTGGGTCAACGGTCTGGCGCTGGAACCGGACCAGCTCCTGTCGCTGGACCGGTCGGACGATGGCGCCACGCATCCGGACACGCTCCTGGACTATCTGGCGGCCGATTGGGAGGGCCAGTTGGTCCGGGCGTTCCGGCAGACCATTGAGGCCCGGTCCGGCAAGTCCCTCAAAGCCCTGGCGCTGCAGCCGGCGCTGTGGGCGGACTGCATCATCACGCAGTTGCAGGATCCCCAGGGCGGCGGCACCGAGCTGGCTTCGGTCTTTGCGCTGCAGGCGGTCAAAGCCTGGCTCGAATCTCACACGCCGGCGGAGCTGCTGTCCTTCCTCAACATCGATCTGATGCGCCTCAACGGCCTGTTGGGACGCCTGGCGTCGGTCCACTGGCCCGCGCCGCGCGTCGATCCTGACGTGACTGTCACCGTCGTCGCCATGGGCAAGTCCGTGTGGGAGATGGCGGCCCCCTTGGCGAAGATCCACGGCGCGCCGGTCATCCTGCGGGATTGGGACGCGCACGACGACAGGATCGTGGTCCTGCGCAGCGTGCAGGGACTGACCCAGGGCTGGCGCGGATTCCCCGGTCTGCCGGGCCAACTCCACGGGCAGACGGGTACTCAAGGGCAAATGGACGCGATGGGCGGTTCTGCCGCGGCCGGGCTTTCGGAGGCACAGGTCCCGGCCCGCGCAATGGCGGTGCAGGCATGAAGAACCACGCCCTGGCTCATCGCTCGGTCTTTCATCTGGACTGCACCGGGATCTTCCCGGACTGCCGGTTCGAATGTACCCGATGTCTCCGGGAAATCCAGGACGTTGTCGCGCACATCCCGGGCGTCGAGAGCCTCCACACCCAGGGCGCGGGCGCCGACGCCCGGCTCATCGTCGTGCACGATCCCGCCCAGATAACGGCCGAGCAGTTGATGGACGCCTTCAGACATCTGCCCTCCTTCCACAAAGTCTCCTTCGTGCCGACCCTGCTCGGATGACAGCGGCCCCTCCTCTTCCGATCCCTCGTTCTCCAGTTGTTAGATAGGAAGTCCTTTCAGCCATATCCAAGGAAACCGGAGAACGGCAACCCCGCGCATAATCCGCGTTTTTGCGCGCCCGGCGGTATTTCTGCAGGACAACACTGTGCCCGGCTCCGCCCGCACCGTCAGCTACGGCGGCGATAACATCGTATTTCCTGGCAGGGCACCGGGAGTTCTGTTGGCGCGTGGGCGTTGGGTGACTATCCTGTTGCTCTCGCAATTGCAGGTGGGGTGGCGTTGTTGGCAGAGGTCCTGGGAACGTTCGGCTTCGCTGGGACGTTTACAATGGGAAAGCAGGGGACGCATGCAGAGTCCTGAGTGTTTTGAGGAGATTGCGTTGCCGCATCTCGACAGTGTCTACCGAGCGGCCGTGGCAGTCTGTGGACGGTCCGACGATGCCGAAGACTTGACCCAGATGACCTTCGTCAAGGCCTTGGAGCGGTTCGGCACCTTCCAACTCGGGACCAACTGCAAGGCTTGGCTCCTCCAGATCATGCGGAACACCTGGATCGACCGGCTCCGGCACAGGAAAAGGGCCGGCGCCGACGTCCCGATCGAAGAAGACGTGCCGGCGCCGCCGGCGGAGACCGGGCCGACCGTGTGGTCGGATGCCGAGGATTTGCTGGAGAATTTCTCCGATGAGCAGGTCATCGCCGCGCTGAAGCGGCTGCCGGAGGACCAGCGCTTGACGTTGTTCCTGGTGGATGTCGAACAGTTGAATCAGCAGGAAGTGGCTGACATCCTGGACGTGGCCGTCGGGACCGTCAAGAGCCGCACCAGTCGGGCCCGGAACGAGCTCAGAAGGCATCTGCTGTCTTATGCGAAGGAAATGGGGTTCATGGGGAGGCACCGATGAGCCACCTGACGGACGAACAGTTGGAAGAGATCCTGCAAGGGCATGCCAAAGCCTCCGAGCACGTGGATCGGTGTCCTGTGTGTCAGGCTCGCCTGAGCCAGGCGCGGGTCTTGGCACGCCGCGTGCGCCAGGCCTTCTCTTCGATTCACGCCGGTTCGGAATTGGCGGAGCGCATCCGGGCCCGGACGGCGGCCGGACGACCGGCGGGCGGGACGCGGCTGGGCTCGCGCGTCATTCCGGTTCGCGGCCGGCGGCAGATGTGGTCCGGACTGGCCGTCGCCGCGGCGGTGTTGATGATGGTGATGCTGCGAAGCTCCCCAATGGGCATGCTTCCGCGGACCCATGCCGTCCCTGCGGCGTTGGCGGGAATCCATCGCACCAATCTCGATTTCCTCGAACAGCTTCTGGCGGAACACGGTTCGCCCCGAGAGTGCGAATGCCCGAAAAGCAAGTCCGCCAAGGGGGCGGCGATGCCCTGCTGCCAACGCGGATTGTGCCTGTGTGGCTGCCAGGTGCGGGAATTCCAGGGCCGGCCGGTCGAGTGCTGCGTCGTCCGGGAACCGAATGGTCCGGCCATCTCGGTGGTCCTCGTTCCGGATTCGCCCCGCGCCCTCGGACTGACGCGTGCCGCGCGAACGACCGGGGCCGGGCACGCCATCTGGCAAGCCAGCAGCGGGCCCTGCAATATCGCCTCCGTCCGCCTGGGGAACGCCTCCTGTTGCGTGATGGGCGAGACCTCGCAGGAGGTCTTGATCGCGCTGTTGAACGCCCTGGAGAAGTAACCGGCCGTGGAGCAGAAAGCGGCGAAGTCACGGAAGGGTACAATTATGAATGCACACAGTCTGAAGATGACGGCCGGGGCGGTCGTACTGGTCATGGTCCTCCTGGTCGGCCCCCGGTCTTCCAGCGTACTCCGTGCCCACGGGCACGACCATTCGCAGCACCGTCCATCCGCGCCGGCCGTCGCCCCGCGGACTTCCGTCTCGCCCGCGCCGAGGGCCGTCGCCCCGCGGACTCCCGTCTCGCCCGAGACGACCCTCAGGACGATTCAGTCGCGACAGTTGCCCTCCCTGCACAAGGCAATCCTTGCGGCGATCCGCCAGATCGAGAGCGGCAATTCCCAGGCCGCCCTGGTGGAATTGAAACGTGCCCAAACTACGTGTGAGGCCCTGCACAAGATGATCGAGCCGCAGGTGAGGCCATCCGTCGTCAACGCCCGCTGCCCGATCATGGGAGCACCCGTTCAGGCCGCGAATGTATCGCCCAGTCTGATCCGCAGCTTCGAGGGCGGGCGCGTCGGATTCTGTTGTGCCGGTTGTCCCAGAACCTGGGACAGGCTCCCATACCCCGAAAAGGGCGCAAAGCTGGCGGCCGTCATGAACGAGCTCAAACAGGAGTAGACCGAGCTGTTGCGCTGGACGGCGCAACCTAGTGTTTCATGACAATTGACTTTCCGGGTGGGTGGCAGCGGCAGGCGCAGCTTGCCGATGGTTTGCCTATCCGCCATCGGCAAGCTCCGAAAACTCCGCTTGCCGCTGCCACCCGTCGCCTCTACCCGGCGGTTCGATTGTCGTGAAGCACTAGTACCGCATTTCACACGTACCGCGACTATGGGTGAGGTTGCTTCGTCGCTGCGCTCCTCCTAATACTACAACGCTATCTTGTGGGACCGCAGTAGTCGTAAGTCATTATGAAACAATGAGATACGGGAATGTCACTTCGGCGCCTTAACGCCAATAAGGCTA
>VGYL01000281.1 GCA_016872975.1 Planctomycetota bacterium | reverse complement strand
AGTATTGCCCCAGGCGTTCTGTGGGCCGGCATCTGTTTCCATCTGCTTACGATCTGGAGATACGAGCCTGGCGCAAAGTGGCCGCTTCTGCTGTCGATAGCATTTATTTGGCTTCTCCATATCGTGTGCGTTGCCATTCAAAGGCACAACTGCCTGACCAGTAACCCTATATCCGACACAGGGGCCGCTCTGGGCTTGATGATCGTTATGAGGGGCGGCCGGATCTTGTCTCTGGCCGGCACAATCGTGCCCGCCTGTGTTTGGCTCGTGTGCTGCTTTTTGAACAGAAAGGCTCCGGCGGACAACGGGTTCTTCCGGCCGGCTGGGCACGATAAGCCCAGAAGCTGCCAGAATCAGCCGTAGGCAGGGTTTTCAACCCACGCGGAGAGGGTTTCAGCCGAAAGAACGCAAAAAGGCGCAGAAGGGAAGAGGCAGAGACAGCCCGGAAAACGGTCATCCCTCTGCTCTTGCTGACCACTGTGAACCGGCACTACTTGCGTGCTCAAGATTTCCGGATGGTCCGCACCAAGCGGTTCGATGGCGGCCGGACAGACACCGCGTGCGGCCAGGGAGAACCCCGCGCTCAGCGGCCGCGTCGCTTTCGCGCTGCCCGCTCTTTCTTTCTCTTTTGCCGTCTGGCTTCTCGCTCCTCTTGCCGTGGCCGAAGGGCTTTCGCGCCACGGGAAACCGGCCCGCGGGACGCCGGTTTGGGCGGCTGGAAAGACGCCCACCACGAGATATGGTCGTGCACGTTCTCGGGGTCTCGATGCGCGAGATCGTCCCGTAATCGCTCCAGCGTTGCCTCTTTGCCCTCGTGCAACGTGCGTCCGACGCTATCCAGTCCGATGACTCCCGAAGCGATGAGTTCCTCCTCATACGCTTCCTCAACCACCCCCATCAACTCCTCCGGATACAAATCGCAGATGCTACAGGCCAGGAAGCTCCAGAACTCAGAATAAGGAGCGGCCTCGTTGCCCGTAAAAAGCGAACCCAAGAACGCCAACGCCTCCTTGCGCGGCATCATCCCGTCGGCAACCGCATACGCCATGGCCCGCACGGCGGACGTCCGGCAGTACTCATCGGCCTGGCGGTTCGTGATCAGGGACTTGATCCCGGTCATGGATCCGCCGGAGGTCCGCAGCAGAAAGACCGGCAGGTGTTCCGTGACAATGTCGCCCAGCAGCTCGTCGGGCAAAGGGGGCGGCAGGCTCGCCAATGCGACGATCGCCCGGTGCGCACGCTGCGCCCGGAAATGCGTCAGCAGGACCAGGGCATAAACATGGGCCTCATAGCGCTCCTGGGCAGCATAGGAAGCCGGGTCCTTGAGGACTTCTTCCAGGATGCCAATCAAATGGGGCGTGATCTCCTCCCGACACTCCACCGCGGCATCGACCTCGGCACGCTTGTAGACACCATCGAATACCTCGAAGGCCTTCAGTATTTCGGCGACGATCGAATCCGTCATCGTTCTTCCCTGCCCTTACAGCAAAACGCGCCCCCTGCTTGGCCGGCCTTCCGCACAAACCCGCGGTTCCCCACGCTTTCAACCAATCGCCGTGCCCATGATCGGCTTGCCCGTTTGTTCTGCGATGGGCGTTTACCCGAATGAGCCTGCCACGGATGCAGCCGGGTCGGACGTGTTCATCTTACCGTCTCGCTCGCCCAATACAAGGCGTAAGGCTGACTCCCAACAACTCCCGAGGGACGAGGCGATTCTCGCGGGGCCGATATAAGGGCAAAACCGCAGTGACTTCCCTACTCGCTGGCTGGACGGATCAAGGGAATCTGCGCATGCTCGCCTGTTGGGCGAGTCTCTTCGTTCGCTCCCGTTGGTACGCCCGAATTTTCTTGGCCAACGGATGGCGGTCCTCCACCTTCAAATGGGTCAACGAACACACGTAGGCGACCTTGCCTGGGCCCATCCCCGCCAAGGCACACATGATCCCCCCGTCATCTCCCAGATAGAGTACCTCTTCGATAGCGAGGGTGTGTTTCGCTTTGAGATGAACCCCCTCGTTACGCATCATCTGGATCAACTGAGGTCCAGCATGAACTGGTATCGGCAGGTGGGCTTTCATCTCTTCAACCAGCTCCATCGCTTTTTCGTAGTCGTCAATCATGGTGTCCAACTCCTCGATAACCAACCCCGCAAATCCGTTTCACCGTTCGTCCCGAGGCTCCGACAACAGCTCCGGCTCCTTCCAGTACTTCGGGATGGATACCAGGTGGGAATCCTCCATCGCGTTGCGGACCGCCATGGCGATGTACTTGGCGTACCACCACAGGTCTCTCATTCCCTCGACGTCAAATGGGTCTTTCATCCGAGTTCCCCCTTCTTCAAGGCAGCATGCGGCCAACATCCTCGGCTTCGGAGCCCCGACGGGCATCATCATAGAACCGGGGCGCGCACGCGGCAAGAGGCAAGCGACAGGTGATCGAGCGAAATGCGGAAAGCGGAACCCCCTGTTCTTCCCGCCGGAGGCCAAAGGGCCCGCAGGCGGCGGTATCGACGAATAGCGAGACGCCGGGCGGTCGCATGGCGCTGGCACGGGCAGGATACCCGTGACCTCTTGTAGCATCGGCATCCTGCCGATGATTCATGGGCTGGAACCCCATGCCACCCTGAACCGGCTTCTCACACACCCTCTGAGGGCCGGGAGCCGTGGGCGCTCCCCCCGCCCCCTGCCTGGGAGCCGCTGGCCGTTCCCGGGCCGATTCGGCGAAACAAAGCGAAACTCGGGCACGATGAGGGATCTGGGGCCGCCAGAGAGCCAATCGGGAGATTGGCGGTCCCAGGGACCGGTGCGGCGCCGATTCGGCAAGACGAACCCAGTTCTCGGGCAGGCGGGATATCCCAGTGTTACTGTAGTCTATCATTCCACCAGCCCGACGGCCGGGAATCGTGCGAAACAAAGCCAAACGTGGGCGGGATGCCCCGGTACACCTCCTGCGGCCCGAGGGGGCTGAGGGAGCAGCCGGACACCGCGGGATGGGATCGGCCGTCCCTTCACACCGGTGCGAAGGGTGCGGATTGGGTATTGCAGAAAGGCGGCGGGATGCCTATAATTAAACACCCGTGGGTGCGGCGTCGTATGGACAGGGCGGATTCACCCGGTGTTTTGACAATAGAGAGGTCTTTCTGTGTTCGAGTCTCTGACGGAAAAATTCAATTCGGTGTTTCGGTCGCTGTCCGGCCGGGGGCGGATCACCGAGGCCAACATTTCCGACGCCATGCACGATGTCCGCAAGGCGCTGCTGGAGGCCGACGTCAACTACAACGTCGTCAAGCAGTTCTGCAAGGACGTGCGGGACAAGGCGATCGGGGCCGAGGTGATCAAGAGCCTGCATCCGGGCCAGATGATGATCAAGATCGTCCACGACGAGCTGATCCGGCTCATGGGCCCGGTGGATACCCGCATCTACTTCGTCTCGCCCGGTCCGACGATCATCATGCTGGCCGGCCTCCAGGGCGGCGGCAAGACGACCACCGCCGCCAAGCTCGGCAAATACCTCGTGTCCAACGGGCGGCATCCGCTGATGGTGGCCGACGACCTGCAACGCCCTGCCGCTATCGAGCAGCTCAAGATTCTCGGCGAGCAGCTCAATATCCCGGTCTACACCGATGAGACGACCAAAGACGCCGTCAAGGTCGCCAAAGACGGCGTCCGGTACGCCAAGGACCACGGCCAGGATGTGGTCGTGATCGATACCGCCGGCCGGCTGCACGTCGATGAAGAGATGATGACCCAGGTGGCCAACGTCGCCAAGGCGGTCACGCCGCACCAGATCTACCTCGTCTGCGACGCCATGACCGGCCAGGACGCCGTCAACTCCGCCAAGGAGTTCAACGAGCGCCTGGAGCTCGACGGCGTCATCCTGACCAAGCTCGACGGCGATGCCCGCGGCGGCGCCGCTTTGAGCGTCAAGGCGGTCACCGGCAAGCCCATCAAGTTCATCGGCGTCGGCGAAAAGCTCGACAAGATCGAGGAATTCCACCCCGACCGCATGGCCTCGCGCATCCTCGGCATGGGCGACGTGGTGACCCTCGTCGAGAAGGCCCAGGAGCAGTTCGACCAGGAAGAGGCCCTCAAGCTCCAGCAGAAGATGGCCAAGGGCAGCTTCGGCTTCGACGACTTCCTCAAGCAGATGCAGGCGGTCAAGAAGATGGGTGGCCTCAAGGACGTGCTCAAGCTCCTGCCCGGCGTCGGCAGCCAGATGGCCGACCTCGATCTCGACGGCCAGGAGCTCGGCCAGATGGAGGCCATCGTCTACTCGATGACGCTCAAGGAACGCCGGGACCCGGAGCTGATCGATTCCTCCCGGCGGCGGCGCATCGCGGCCGGCGCAGGCGTGGAGGTCAACGACGTCTCCAGCCTGGTCAAGACGTTCAAGCGCAGCCGGGATATGATGAAGGCCATCAGCGGCGGCAGCTTCGGCGGGCTCAAGAACCTGTTCTCCCGCGGCTTCAACATGGAGGCGATGAACGCCGCCATGACCCACGGACGCAAGATCAAGCAGCGCTCCAAGCGCAAGCGCGTCATCAAGCGCCACGGCAAGATCAAGAAGAGGCAGTAGCACCGGGTGCGGGAAGGATCGCGGGTTGGACGCCAAGGTGAAATTATCCATCGAGGAGTACCTCGAAGAGGTTGCTCGATTCTGCGATGATCGGTATGGTACTGCGGTTCGCCGCCGGTTCGAAGACGTGCGGGGAACCAGCGAGCTGGCCATGCTCGTGGCCCCGACGGGCGACGAACTCCTGGAGCTGCGCCGGGCGGTCGCCATTATGACGCCCGCGGAGAAGCAGGGCGCGGACCGGCTCTCGGACGAGCAGATCGAGCGGATCGCCGTCGATGCCCACGTGGACCCGGCGAACTTCGCGATCTTCATGAACGGGTATGCTTTGGTTTGTAAACGTGTTTCGTGATCGATCACGAAAATTGATGATATGGGTTTTCGCAAGAAAGGAACGTCATGGCAGTGAAACTGAGAATGGCCCGCATGGGCCGGCGGCACCGTCCGTTCTTCCGGATCAACGCGGTCGAGTCGCACACGCCCCGCGACGGGCGCGTCATCGAAAAGGTCGGTCACTATGACCCGCTGGAGAAGGACGCCACCAAGCAGATCGTCCTGAACCGCGACCGCGTGGAATACTGGCTCGGCAAAGGGGCCGTCCCCAGCGATACGGTTTCGGAGATCCTGCTGCGGCAGGGGATCAAGCATAAATATGCCGAGGAAAAGGCCGCCCGCCAGGCGCAGGCCCGCAAGCTGGCCCACGCCAAAGGCAAGCTCTTCACCGCCACCGAGCGAATCCGCGCCGAGAAGGCCAAAGCCGCCGCCGAAGCCGCGGCCAAGCCGGAAACGCCACCGGCCTCGTAGAACGCAGATCACAAGGCGCGCGGACGTAAGATGACAGGAAGGTCGGAAGAGCACGGCGTCTTCCGACCTTCTTCATTTCTCCCGTTCGCACCTTCTTTGGGTACTGAGAATGCGTATCGACATCCTCACGCTGTTTCCGGAGATGTTCGAGTCTCCGTTGAACTACTCGATTCTCAAGCGCGCTCAGGAGCAGGGGCTCGTCGCAATCGCGGTCACGAACATCCGCGACTTCGCGACCGACAAATACCGCAAAGTCGACGATAAGCCATATGGCGGCGGGCCGGGCATGGTCATGATGCCTGGCCCGGTCG
Organism: Planctomycetota bacterium; assembly: GCA_016872975.1. Taxonomy (GTDB): domain Bacteria; phylum Planctomycetota; class Phycisphaerae; order Sedimentisphaerales; family Anaerobacaceae; genus PLanc-01. Next base: position 2,357 of record VGYL01000281.1, on the reverse strand, counting down.
TTGACTGCTTCGAGTACGTCGAGAAATTAGGCGAGCCCGCCAAATGTGGGGCACCGCCGTGGCGAGGGCGTCCCGCCCTTGCGTCGCGAGGCCATCCTGGCCTTGCCCCCAGTGTCGAGGGCGTCCCGCCCTCGAATCGCGGGCAGGATGCCCACGACGCGCAAGGGCAAGATGCCCTCGCCACGGCGGCTGAACTCCCGTCCTCCGCCCCGGTCGCCTCGTCTCCGCCGCGAGCCCGGGTGGTCCTCCTGACCCCGCAGGGCGAGCGGTTCAACCAGGCCAAGGCCCGGGAGCTGGCGCAGGAGGAGCGGCTGATCCTGCTGGCCGGCCGCTATGAAGGGTTCGACGAGCGCATCCGGATCGGCTTGAACGCCGAGCAGATCTCGATCGGCGACTACGTCCTCAACGGCGGCGAGCTGGCCGCGATGGTAATCGTCGACGCCGTGGTCCGCCTCCTGCCCGGGACCCTCGGCGACGAGGACTCCGCCCGGGACGACTCCTTCAGCGAGGGCCTGCTGGAATACCCCCACTACACGCGTCCGGAGGTCTTTCGCGGCCTGCGGGTCCCCGAAATCCTCCTCTCCGGCGACCACGCCAAAATCGCCCAATGGCGCCGCGACCAAGCCCTCGAACGCACCAAGACCTGGCGCCCCGACCTGCTCGCGGGACGGTAGAGGGATCGCGCTCCATGTCTCCCAATCCACAGGAGTGTGGCGTGATCGAACTTATCCCGGCTGCGCCGGGCTTAGACTTGATCTTTCTTGTAGGCCTCGATCTCATCGCCAGGATCGATTCCCTGGCCAATCTTCGCCATCCGTTCGGCGTGTTTGATCTGCATGCGTTTGACTTTGACAATGCCCTCAACGGCAACGCAGCCTATGACCATGATGGTTATCCAGCCCGGCCATCCCAGGGCTTCGACAAAACGAATCACTGTCTCCATGAGCAGGTCTCCCAAATCAGGCGCACGCCGAGACGGTTCGAGCAGCTACACCGGCATCGTAACCCTATTGTCGTCGGAGGCAAGACGACAATATTTCAGAGAAGATTGGACCCGGACGGGTCCGGCGGGCACGATCACACCGTCGCGCCGCGAACAAGCGCTCGAACACCCCAAACAATGGCGGCCCGATCTGCTTGACACTGCCACCGGCGCTACCGGATTCTCACGCGGAATGGGTACGAGTGGTTCCCGGACTTCGCCCTGGAATTGCCTTTGTCTTTCCGGCTGTCCGGCCCTGCAATCAACCATGAACCCATGAACAAACCAAGCGACACGGAGCGTCGCCGGATCTTAAGCGCCATACCTCCTCACTATGGTACGCACAAGGGCGGTTCAGGGGAGTGGAGCAACGCGCGCTCTCCCACAGAACGCCACGGCTGCCAACAACCTCCAAGAGGCGGAGCCCCATTCCACGCACCTTGCAGACTAACTGCCTGCGGTTCATCGGCCGAAGCCCTTTTGAAGACGGCCGATCGTCGGAGGCTCTTCGAGCGGAGTCTCATCACCTGGCGGAGACGGAGCCTCTCTCAGGTCTCGCGAACGCCGCCACCCCGCTGCCATCCTGCGAAACTCTCCTCCGAGCTTCGCTTTCCTGATTCAGTCCTCCTCCGCCTGTGCCCGGTTCCTGCGTGCGCTTCTTTCCGGGCACGTAAGGGCCTCCCGAAGATCTTGCTCCCGAAGTGAACCGACGCGTCCACACGAAGCAACGCTCTCGAATTATCAAAGAACCACGTCGTCACCTCCCTGAACCGCCTCTTCAAGAAACTCCTTGAAGAGAACCTGCACCGGAGCTTCGCTTTCCGGAATACGTCCTGCCTTCCGCTCCCATCTTCTTTTCCCCTGTTTTCCTTTCTTTCAACTCCGAAAGATGAGCGGAAGGACGGACTGTCTTATCGTCGGGCGGGACGCCCAACCTACGGAAGAGCCGTCTCACTGAGTCCGGCTTGGCATTCCGGCGTATGTCCTGCCTCCGGTCTCCCTGTCGACCGCGGAAGGACGGACTGTTTACTACTGCCTTGCGGCAGCACTACGAACGGGTGTCTTTCGTGGCTCGATTCGCCTCATCCCCAGAGGAACACGCTTTTATCGGCTCCAAGCCCTGGTTACACGGCTCCTTGCGGGGGGACGTGCAACGATTCTGATCTCGGTCCTCTCCCGCGACATCTCCCATCGAAATCCCCGCGGGCCAGCCTGGTAGTGTGTGAGGAAAGATCCTGGCGGCGTTATGCCGCTGCCCGCTCGGATTTCCAGTAGATAGTTCCTGTTGCGGAAAGAAAATGACGATAGTACGTGTATTTAATATTGACACAGAGTCTGCTCCTTCTATGATGGGGAGAAGCTATCAACCAATCCG
>VGYL01000280.1 GCA_016872975.1 Planctomycetota bacterium | reverse complement strand
GCTTCAGTGACGCCGCCGCGATCTACAACTTCGGCCCGCCGGTCGCGGACATCGTGAAGCACTGCGTGAACATCGACTTCTACAACAACGATCTCTCCTGGGCGCAGGACGACACATTTGAAGCGGACTACGGGTGCCACAACGTGCGGTTCTATCGCAACCGCTGCTACAACACGCACACCGGCATGTCCACGCAGCCGTTCTACGGCGGCCCCGTCTACCTGATCCGCAACGAGCTGTACGCGATCACGGCCCTCAGCTTCAAGCTGAACAACTACCCCGCCGGCATCGAGGCCTACAACAACACCTCGTGCTGTGCGGGCGACGGTTTCCGCCCGCCGGCGATCTGGCAGAACGGGCACTTCCGCAACAACCTGTTTATGGGCGGGGCGGGTCACGCCCTGATCTCCGGCTCGCCAACGGCCTACAGCACGATGGACTACAACGCCTACCGCCGCAACGAGCCCGACCGGCTGATCAGTTGGACGGGCCCCGACGGCAAGACCGGCCGGTACGCATCGCTGCCGGAGTTCTTCCGGGCCACCGGCCTGGAAGAGCACGGCCTCCTGACGGACTACGACATCTTCGTCAACGCCGGGCCGCCGCCGCGGGGCCGGACCGCCGAGCCCGGCGAGTACGACCTGCGGCTCAAGGAGAGCGCCAACGTCATCGATGCCGGCGTGGTCCTCCCGCAGATCACCGACGGCTTCACCGGCAAGGCCCCCGACCTGGGCTGCTACGAGCTCGGCCAGGAGCTTCCTCATTATGGACCCCGGAGGTTATAATCAGTTATGAACAGATTCGAGATGCACCTGTCGTTTTGCCGGTTCCTGGCCACAACGGTTGTTTGCTGGGGTCTCGCCGGCCCGGTGCTCTTGGCGCAGGACCCGCCGTCGCTGCAGGTGGGCGCGACGGTCCTCGTCGGCGGACGGGCGACCACGATCAAGAGCATCGACGCTCTCCCCTATGTCCAGAGCGAGTTCACCCGGCGCTTCCGGTTCGACTCGTTCGACAACCCGAAACTGCGGCAGCTCCGCGAGCGCTACCAGCTCGACGCGGTCGTCGCCCCCGGCCGGGACGAGTTCGAGCGGCAGGTCCTGTTGCTCGACTGGGTCCACCACCGATTCAAGAAGTTCGGCCGGCCTTCCTCCAACGCGCGGGGAGCATTGGAGATCCTCCAGGCCATCGACGAGGGCCACACGTTCTTTTGCGCCCATTACGCCCACGTGTTCGTCTCGGCGGCCGCCAGCCTGGGCTGGATCGACCGGGAACTGGCCCTGCGCCGGCACCAGGACCCGCCTCAGGGCGGCTCCTCCGAGCACGCGGTGACGGAGATCTGGTCCAACCAGTACCGCAAGTGGGTCATGATGGACCCCACCGCCAAGATGTACCTCGAAAAGGACGGCCTGCCCCTCAATGCCTATGAGATCCGCCAGGAGTGGTTCTATCGCGAAGGGCGGGACCTCGTGTTCGTGGTGGGCAAGGAGCGCAAGAAGTACCGCAAGGCCGATCTGCCCATCTTCCTCGGGCGGTTCGCCGGCTTCGGCGACCTGACCGTCCCGGCCAACGAGCTCGACAAGTACGGCTTCATCGCCTACATCCCGAACACGAATCTGATGGACGCCGGCCTCGACTACGGCCAGATGTTCATCGTCAAGGACCAGCTCTGCGAGGGGACCCGCTGGCACCAGCGTATCGCTCCCCCCAATCCCGCGGTGGACCCCTATTTCCCGATCCACCAGGCGGCTCTGAGTCTGGTCGCAGAGCAGGACCATCTCCGGGTCGCGCTGCGGACGCTGACGCCGAATTTCCAGACGTACCAAGTCCGGAGCGGCGGCGGCCCCTGGAAAGCGTCCGAGGAGAGCTTTCCCTGGACCCTCCATCCGGGCGTCAACCGCCTGGAAGTCCGCGCCGTCAACCAGTTCGGCGTCGAGGGTCCCCTCTCGACCGTCGAGGTCGAGCAGCGCGACTGACCGACGAGCAGGCTCCGTCGCAACGGAAGAAATGATCAAACAGGTCCGCCGAGACAATCCAATTGCATGTCCCGACAACGGACGCGACCTGCAGCGTTCCCGGGTTCTCGGTTGTTCCGTGAGATGATCTTGAGTCCGGGAGTGTGGGGCAGTAAGATGGGGCCCATCGGCCGAAGGCCCGTTCGGATTGAACAAGACACCATACTGACGCTGTGACAGGGAAGGAGATTTCCGCATGACGAAAGAGATTACTGTGCAGGAACTGAACACCGGGCAATTCATCGCGGAGAAGGTCGCGGAGATCCAGGAGGCGGTCGGGAAGGGTACCGCGATCAACGCGCTGTCGGGCGGGGTCGATTCGTCCGCCGTCACCATGCTGGGGCATCGGGCCCTGGGCGAGCAACTCCGGACTGTCTTCATCGAGAACGGTCTGATGCGGGACGAGGAGCCCGAGCAGGTGGTGAGTCTCTTTCGCAAGCTCGGCGTGCCGGTGGAGGTGGTCGATGCGCGGGACGAGTTCTTCGCGGCCCTCCGGGGCACTCGGGACCCGGAAGCGAAGCGGGAGGCCATCACCCAGACGTTCTACCGCCAGGTCTTCGGGCGGATCGTCAAGGAAAGCGGGGCCAAGTGCCTGCTCCAGGGCACGATCCTGACCGACATCGACGAGACCGTCGCGGGCATCAAGCGGCAGCACAACGTCTTTGCCCAGCTCGGCATCGATCCGCAGGAGGCCTTCGGCTATCGCATTCTCGAGCCACTCGTGCAACTGCGCAAGGACGGGGTCCGCAAAGTCGGCGCGGCCCTGGGACTGCCGAGCGAGCTCTTCCAGCGCATCCCCTTCCCGGGACCGGCGCTGGCGGCCCGCGTGATCGGCGAAGCGACGCGGGAACGGATCGCGACGGTTCGCAAGGCGACCGCCGTCGTGGAACGGCTGCTCAAAGGCACCGGCGCCTTCCAGTACATGGGGATTCTGCACGAAGATCGTGTGACCGGCATGCGCGACGGCCGGCGCGATTTCGGCTATCAGATCGAGGTCCGCTGCTGGGACAGCGTGGACGCACGGACTGCGACCCCGACGCGGCTCTCCTGGGACCTGCTGGACAATCTCGCCCGCGAGATCGTCCAGCACGTGCCGGGGGTCGTGAGCGTGACGTACAACATCGCGTCCAAGCCTCCCTCCACGATCGAGGCTGTTTGAATTGTGACTGCGTGTGTAAAGGAGGACTCGCCCATGGGGCAGAGACGAGAGGTTTCGAAACGTTTGGGGAGCCGTACGGCCATGGACCGCCGGGGCTTCATGGCGGCCGCAGGCGGCCTGGCCATGTCGTTTACGGTCATGAAGGCGGACCGGGTGCGGGGCACCCAGGCCAATTCCAGGGTCCGGCTGGGACTGATCGGCTGCGGGATGCGCGGCAAGTGGATCGCCGAGCTGTTCGCCAAGCACGGCGGCTATGAGCTTGTCGCCGCCGCCGATTACTTCCCGGACCGCGCCGACGAGATCGGCCAGAAGTACGGCGTCGCCCCGGACCGCCGGCACCCGACCTTATCCGGCTACAAGAGACTCCTGGAGCACACCCTGGCCGCGATTCTCGGGAGAAACGCCTGCTACAGAAGGCAGGAAGTCACCTGGGACGAAATGATGCAGGCCAACGAGAAACTCCACTGGGATGCCCTCGGCAAACTGAAAGCCTGATGCCGTCCAGGGATCCCTTGGAGCCCCGAACACCATGAACCTGGATATGTCATTGCGAGGAGCGCAGCGACGAAGCAATCTAAACCCTGCGGGTGGGAGATTGCTTCGCTCCGCTCGCAATGACATACTCCGGCTCATTCTGGTGGGGGCCCTGAGGTCCTTTTCATCGGAGGTCACGAACATGATACAACGACTCTCATTCATGCTATTGTGGTTTTCGCTTCTGGCCCTCCTGCCGCCGGCCTCGGCCGCGCAGTGGCAGGTCAAGGCCGAGATTCCCCATTGCGTCTACGGCCACGGCGGGGCGGTCATCGGCGAGCGCCTGTACATCCTCGGCGGCTGCGAGACCCGCGATTGGACGAAGACCTCGGTGCGTCTCCAAGTCTACGACGCGCCCCGGGACGCATGGACGCAGGGCCCGGACTTGCCGATCGAGTTGGGCTGGCCGATGGTGGCCGTGTATGCGAACATCATCTTCGTCTTCGGCGGCATGCGCAACGGCGCCGTCTCGACGGACCGGGTCTGGGCCTACGATCCCGCCGCCGGGAGTTGGGCCGCCCGCGCGCCCTTGCCGGTAAAAGCGATGAATGGCGTCGCCATTACGGTCGGCGACGCGATCTACGTCGGCCTGGGCTACGAGAGGACCGACGGCTCCGCCAAAGGGGTCGTCCGCAACTTCCTCGAGTTCTACCGCTATGACCCGACCGAGGACCGCTACCAGCGGCTGGCCGATGCCCCGGAAGGGGCCTGTTACGCCGCGGTCGGGGCATACCGGGGCAACCTGTACATCGTGCACGGCGCCCGGTTCGAGATCGGCTTCCACGACATGAAGGACTACGGCTGGGCGGACGGCGTCCTGAAATACGAGCCCGCCACGGACACCTGGACGAAGCTCGACGCCCCGCGCATCCAGCCAAAGCTGTTCTTCCTGACGCAGTGCACGAGCAACGCCTACCACGCGGAGAAGCTACTCGTTTGCGGCGGCCAGTCCCACTACCGGCGGACCCAGGTCGCCGGCTATTTCGACATGCGCCACGAGGTCTTCTTCGGCCTGCCCACGCTGCCCGATCCGCGCTGTTGCGGCGGCGGGGGAGTCGTCGGCGACTACCTGGTCCTGGCCGGCGGTTTCTGGGGCGTCGGCGAGACGGGCGACCCCGCCAAGCCCACCTGGCGGCTGCACCTCGGCGCCATCCCCAACCCGGGCGACACGATCGCCAACTCCCTCGGCATGAAGCTGGCCTACATCCCCGCGGGCAAGTTCCTCCGGGGCAGCCCGCTGCACGTGCCGGACCGCCAGTATGACGAAGCCCCGCACCTCGTCCGGCTCACCAAGCCGTTTCGTATCGGCGTCACGGAGGTCACCCAGAGCCAGTGGCAGAAGGTAATGGGTACCGGCCGCTCCCACTTCAAAGGCGACACGCTGCCGGTGGAGAACGTCTCCTGGCAGGAGGCGGTCGAATTCTGCGAGAAGCTCAGCCGCCGGGAGGGCAAGGTCTATCGTCTGCCGACCGAGGCCGAATGGGAATACGCCTGCCGGACGGGGTCCGCCGGACCCGGCGCCGGCCGGCTCGACGACCTGGCCTGGTACGAGGCCAACAGCGACGGCACGACGCGCCCGGTCGGCGGCAAGCAGCCCAACGCCTGGGGTCTGTACGACCTGCACGGCAACGTCTCCGAATGGTGCCGCGACACGTACGAGTCCGCCTATCCGCCAAACGAGGTCACCGATCCGACCGGACCGGCCGCGGACGGGTACAAGGTGATCCGCGGCGGCTCCTGGGCCCACTTCCCGCTCGCCTGCCGCAGCGCCGCCCGCAACAGCGCCCCACCCGCCTACCGCTTCCGCGAAACCGGCTTCCGCGTCGTCCTGGAGGTCTCCGACTGAAAGCCTTCGCAGCGGAGGAGATACGAAATCCGCAAACGTACTCTGTATGAGAGGGGGTGTGAGAAGTCGGTTGGCCGTGGCATGGGCTTCCAGCTCATGGATCATGGGCAGGATGCCGATGCCACAGAACGTCACGACGGGTGGCATCGCCAAGGCCTCCGGCCTTGACGATGGCTTTCTCGCGTGCGGTCGAGGCGTCGTCGAGGGCCTCAACCATCGTCAAAGGCAGAGCCTTTGGTGATGCCACCCTCTACAACAAGGAAGAGATGTGTACAACAATGAGGCTTCCAGTCCATGCATCATCGGATTTCCCGTGCGCCGAACCATCGCCAAGGCCTGCCGGCCTTGACGATGCCACCCTTTTCACACACCCTCTGAGGCGAGCCTGTGAACGGACCGCCCTGGGTCCGCGTCCCTCGTGCCGGTGACTCGTCTCTGCGTGCTGCTATTGGCGGTACGTGATGGTGCAGCCGTAAGGCGGCGTGTTCGGCACACGGATCGCGCGGTTTGCCGTCAGCTCGGCGAGGGCCTGGTCCACGTAGTTGAGCGTGCCGGCGCTCGCTTCCTGCTTGCCCAGGGGGGCGTTGTCGATCGCGCCGTCGTAGACGATGCGGCCGGCCTTGTCGATGATGAACAGATGCGGCGTCGTGCGGGCGCCGTAGGCTCGGGCCATCTTGCCCGTGCGGTCGTCGAGGATCGGGTAGGGCAGCTTGTGCTTCTCGGCGAATTCGCGGTTGGCCGGGGGCGTCGTCTGGACCGTGCTGTTGACCGCCAGCCAGATCACCCCCTTGTCCCGGTACTTCTCGGCGGTCTGGACCATGGTCTTGGCGGTCTCATAATGATACCGCGAGTACGGGCACTCGGGGTTGAACCACTCCAGGACGACGATCTGGTTCTTGTAGTCCGCGAGCTTGACCTTGCGGCCGTCGAAGCTGTCCATCTCGAATTCGGGGGCACGCCGGGCGCGGGGACCGGCCGGATCGGGTCGGCCCACGCGGGTCTGCACCGCCCGCTGCAACTGCTGCTGTTGCTGCTCCAGGGGACGCAGTCGCTCCAGGAAGGCCGCCTGACGCTTGCTGATCATCGCCTCGATCTGCTTGACCGTCTGCCCGGACTTCTCCTTGGCAGCGGTCGCGCGGAGGGCGTTGAGCTCGTCGATCAGGCTCTGATGGGCGGCCCGCATCTCTTCGATCTGCTGCTGGAGTCTCCGGACCTGCTGGATCTGCTCGGCGCCCTGGCGCTCGGCGGGCTGCTCGCGGGCCGGCAGACGCTGAGCCGCCTTCTCGTCCCGTCCGGGCCGGACAGGCCTTTCGGCTCCCTGTCCGAAAACGATTGAAGACAGAACCAGGATCATCAACACGGTGCCGATCGAAGCGATGGCGTTCTTCATGCGATCTACTCCTTAAAGCAAAGACTCATTCTACCTGAAGTCTACCACGCCCGTGGCCCGGTGCAAACTCCATGCCCGCAAAAATCGCACGCGGCTCACCGCCCTTGTGAATTTTGACGAGCAAGTTCGCTTATGTGTGGGGGGCTGCTGCCGGTGCTTTCTAGCGTTCGGAGTTCCGCCTTTAGGCGGGTCAAACAACCCGATCTTCCTCTTCTTCCGTGTTCACAGTTGTAGGGTGGGGCTTGCCCCACCAGGAACCCGGACCCAAGTAAAGCGGTGGGGCAAGCCCCACCCTACATACCTACGCTTGCCCTGCGTAACAGTCACACGCGGCTCACTGCCCTTCAGGGCGGGCCGAAAGGGCGGCCTTCACCTGGCCCAGGAACTGGGCGATCTCCGGGATCGCGGCCCGGGGATCGTTCAGATGGCTCTCAATCATGGCCACGAGCCTGGACCCGATAATGATGCCGTCGGCGCCGGCCGCGGCAATGCTACGGGCGTGCTCAGGCGTGCTGACGCCGAAGCCGACGCAGACCGGAACCTCGGTCAGACCCTTCAGCCGGCGAATCAACCCTTCGACCAGGTTGGACAAAGCCGTGCGACTGCCGGTGACGCCAAGCAGGGAGACGGTGTAGATAAAGCCGGTCGTCTGGGCGGCGATCCGCTTCATCCGGTCGGGCGCGGTGTTCGGCGTGACCATGAAGACCGTGTCCAGGCCGGCGGTCCGGGCCGGCGGGAGCACCTCCTGCGCGTCGTCGATGCTCAGGTCCGCCACGAGCACGCTGTTGACGCCCGCCGCGCGGAAATCGCGGAAGAAGCGCTCGGGCCCCGTGTCGCGGGCGTCCCGCCCGCGGGTGGCGAGGACCTCTGGCCCGCGATTCGAAGGCGGGACGCCTTCGACACGCGCGGGCAAGATGCCCGCGACACGGCCGGCGCCGTACTGCTGGATCAGGTTGTAGTACATCAGCAGGCCGATGGGGATGTCCTTGTGGGCCTTGACCTGGCGGATGAAGTCCAGGGCCTTGGCCAGGTCCATGCCGCTGCGCATCGCGCGGATATCGGCCTTCTGGATCGTGGGGCCGTCGGCAATCGGGTCGGAGAAGGGGATGCCCAGCTCCAGG
>VGYL01000279.1 GCA_016872975.1 Planctomycetota bacterium | reverse complement strand
CAAAGTGGAGCTCACCCCGGAAGAGAAGCTGCTCCACGCGATCTTCGGCCGCGCGGGCGAGGACGTGAAGAACGACTCCCTGGAGCTGCCCAGCGGCTACGAGGGCGTGGTCATCAAGACGGAGGTCTTTACCCGGCGCGGCGTCGGCGGCGACGATCAGAAGAAGCTCCTGGCCGAGGAAACCAGGGAGCATGAGGCCGAGGCGCGGGCCAAGGAATGCGCCGTCTTCCGGCAGATGATCGGGGCCATCCACGACAAACTCGAGGTGACGATCGTCGACCCGAACACGAAGCAGAAGGTCGGGGCCAGCGACGACGATGAAGTCGTCTACGAGCAGATCGAGAACTTCGACATCAAATGGGTCAAGCCCGCGGCCGAGCGCGACAACGTCCAGAAGATCGTGAACAAATTCTGGGCCAAGATCACCGAGACCCAGGAGGAGAAGAAGCGCCGCATCGAGCGGGCCAAGCACGGGGACGAGCTGCCCAGCGGCGTGCTGCAGATGGCCAAGGTCTACGTGGCGATCAAGCGGACGCTGTCGATCGGCGACAAGATGGCGGGCCGGCACGGCAACAAGGGTGTGATCGCCAAGATCATGTCCGAGGAAGACATGCCGTTCCTGGAGGACGGCACGCCCCTGGACATCCTGCTCAATCCGCTCGGTGTGCCCAGCCGTATGAACGTCGGCCAGATCCTGGAAACCCACCTTGGCTGGGTGGCCCAGGTCCTGGGCTTCAACGCCGTGACCCCGGTCTTCGACGGGGCCACCGAAGAGGATATCATCGACCTCACCGAAGAGGCCAACCGCCTGATGCACAAGAGAAAGCAGGATCTGGACAAGCGGGGCGAAGCGCCGCCGGCCGGCGAGCTGTTCATCAACGTGCCCAAGACCTTGAAGACCCAGCTCTACGACGGCCGCACGGGCGAGCCGTTCGACCAGAAGGCGACGATCGGCTACATCTATATGATGAAACTGCATCACCTGGTGGACGACAAGATCCACGCCCGCGCGACCGGACCGTACAGCCTGATCACCCAGCAGCCGCTGGGCGGCAAGGCCCGGACGGGCGGCCAGCGCTTCGGCGAGATGGAGGTCTGGGCGCTCGAAGGCTACGGCGCCGCCTACACCCTGCAGGAGATGCTGACCGTCAAGAGCGACGACGTGGAGGGACGAACGAAGATCTACGAGTCGATGGTCAAGGGCCAGAACACCCTGGAGGCCGGCACGCCGCTGTCCTTCGACGTGCTCTGCAACGAGATCCGCGGACTGGGCCTGAACATCCAGCTCGAGAAGAAACGCCTGGGACGCACGGCTCTGTAGGTCGAAGGTCGAGGAAAGAGTCCATAAGGGGGCTTTACATGTTGGGAAACATCTACGATCGAATTAATGATTACGGTTCGGTCAAGATTTCACTGGCCAGTCCGAACGACATCCGGAGCTGGTCCTTTGGCGAGGTGCGCAAGCCGGAGACGATCAACTACCGGACGTACCGGCCCGAGAAGGACGGTCTGTTCTGCGAGCGGATCTTCGGACCGGAGCGCGACTGGGAGTGCGCCTGCGGCAAGTACAAGGGCACGAAGTTCAAGGGCATCATCTGTGACCGCTGCGGCGTCAAGGTCACGCACAGCCGGGTCCGCCGCAAGCGCATGGGCCACATCAACCTGGCGGCGCCCGTGCTGCACATCTGGTTCTTCAAGTCGATTCCCAACCGGCTCGGCACCATTCTGGGGATGAAGAGCTCGGATCTCGAGAAGGTCATCTATTTCCAGGACTACGTCGTGACCGATGCCGGAACGACCGGCCTGAAGCTGGGCCAGCTCCTGAGCGAAGAGGAGTACCGGGACGCCGGCAGCAAGTACGGCAACTCGTTCAAGGCCGCCATGGGCGCCGAGGCGATCAAGGGGCTGCTGGAGAGCCTGGACCTGGAAGCGCTCAGCGCCCACCTGCGCAAGGCGATCGCCAAGACCAACAGCAAGCAGAAAATCCGCGATCTGACCAAGCGGCTCAAGACGATCAACGAAATCAAGAACAGCGAGAACAAGCCCGAGTGGATGGTTCTGGAGGCGGTGCCGGTGATTCCGCCGGATCTGCGGCCCCTGGTCCTGCTGGAGCGGGACAACTTCGCGACCAGCGACCTGAACGACCTCTACCGGCGCATCATCAACCGCAACAACCGTCTCAAGAAGCTGATCGATCTCAACGCGCCGGAAGTCATCATCCGCAACGAGAAACGCATGCTCCAGCAGGCGGTCGATTCGCTGTTGGACAACGGCCGTTGCCGCCGGCCCGTTCTGGGCAGCAACAACCGGCCGCTGAAGTCGCTGACGGACATGATCAAGGGCAAGCAGGGGCGGTTCCGCGAGAACCTGCTGGGCAAGCGTGTGGACTACTCCGCCCGCTCCGTGATCGTCGTGGGTCCGGACCTGCAGTTGTACCAGTGCGGCTTGCCGAAGAAGATCGCGCTGGAGTTGTACCAGCCGTTCATCATTCGTAATCTCAAGCAGCACGGCTACGCCGACACGATCAAGAGCGCCAAGCGCATGATCGAGCGCCGCGACGAGCAGGTCTGGGACATCCTCGAAGAGGTCATTCACCAGCACCCCGTGCTGCTGAACCGCGCCCCGACCCTGCACCGCATGGGCATTCAGGCCTTCGAGCCGGTCCTCGTCGAGGGCAACGCGATCATGCTGCACCCGCTGGCCTGCAAGGGCTTCAACGCCGACTTCGACGGCGACCAGATGGCGGTGCACCTGCCGTTGAGCATCGAAGCCCAGGCGGAGACCCACGTCCTGATGATGACGACCAGCAACATCTTCTCGCCGGCCAACGGCGCGCCGATGGTGGGCCCGTCGCAGGACATGGTGATGGGCAACTACTACCTGACGGTGACGCCGGAGGACCTGCGCCCCGCGGGGGCCCAGCCGGCGCAGGCCAAGCGCAAGCCCCGGCTTTTCCGCGACACCCACGAGGCCATGATGGCTCACCAAATCGGCAAGATCTCTCTGCATGAGAAGATCCGGGTGCGGATTCCGCACCGGATGCTCAAAGAGAAGCCCGGCGAGGTCAAGACGATCGGGTCCGACGGCAAGCTGTACGTGGTCGAAACCACGGCCGGGCGCTGCATCTTCAACGACATTCTGCCCGCGGGCATGCCGTTCTACAACATGACGATGGCCCAGAAGAAGCTCAGCCAGGTCATCAGCGACTGCTCCGTCTACGCGGGCAGTGCGGCGACCGTCGGTCTGCTCGACCAGATCAAGGACCTGGGCTTCCGGTACGCGACGCTGGCGGGCCTGAGCTTCGGCCTGACCGACCTGAAGATCCCCAAGAAGAAGCCGGAGATCATCGCGGAGACGGAAAAACGCGTCAGCAAGATCCAGCGGAACTACGAAGACGGCGTCCTGACCGAGCGGGAGCGGTACAACCAGGTCATCGACGCCTGGACCAACGCCCGCGTCTCGGTGACCAACGAGATGATCCGCGGACTCAAAGAGGACACCAAGGAAGACGGGACCCCGTACTTCAACCCGATCTACCTGATGACGGATTCCGGCGCCCGCGGCAGTATCGATCAGATCCAGCAGCTCGCGGGCATGCGCGCCCTGATGGCCAAGCCCAGCGGCGAGATCATCGAGACCCCGATCAAGTCGAACTTCCGCGAAGGCCTGACGGTGCTGGAGTACTTCAGCTCGACCCACGGCGCCCGCAAGGGTCTGGCGGATACCGCCCTCAAGACCGCCAACTCCGGGTACCTGACGCGCAAGCTGATCGACGTGGCCCAGAACGTGATCATCATCGAGCGGGATTGCGGGACCCTGCAAGGGATCACCAAGACCAGCATCAGCCGCGGCGATCAGATCGATATTCCGTTGTCGCAACTGATCATCGGCCGCACGGCCCGCGACAACATCCGCAACCCGATCACCGACGAGATGATCGTCCACGAGAACGAGGTCATCACGCATGAGATCGCGCACAAGATCGAGGCCCTGGGGCTGGACGCCATCCGCGTCCGCAGCCCGCTGACCTGCGACAGTCCGTTCGGCGTCTGCGCCAAGTGCTACGGCTGGGACATGAGCACCGGCCAGATCGTCGAGGAAGGCGCGGCCGTCGGTATCGTGGCCGCCCAGTCCATCGGCGAGCCGGGCACCCAGTTGACCCTGCGGACCTTCCATACCGGTGGTGTCGCCTCTCGCGCGATCCTCGAGCGCGAGCAGGAAGCCACCCACACGGGCAAGGTCCAGTACCGCGACGTCAACGCCGTGCCCGTGAAACGGGAAGACGGCACGACGATGATCGTGGCCCTCAAACGCAATGGCGAAATCGCCCTGTTGGACCAGAAAGACCGCGAGTTGGACAAGTTCAAGGTCCCGTACGGCGGCCTCCTGCTGGTGCCGGACGGACAGACCGTCAAGGCCGGCACCATTCTGTTCCAGTGGGACCCGCACCGGACGCCGATCCTGGCCGAAGTGCCCGGCCTCATCCGCTTCGTCGATATTATTGAAGGCGAGACGGTCCAGACCGAGGAGCTGCGCGTCAAGACGCCGAAGAAGGCCAAGGAAAAGGACGCCGACGCCAAGGTCGTCGAACGGCCGGTCGTGATCGAGCACAAGGGCGACAAGCACCCGCAGATCATAATCGAGGACGCCAAAGGCAAGATTCTCGACGTCCACTACCTGCCCGCCGGGGCCCGCATCGAGGTGGACGAGGGCGAAGAGGTGCAGGCCGGCCAGTTGCTCGCCCACCAGCCCCGGGCGACCGGCGGCACCCAGGATATCACCGGCGGTCTGCCCCGCGTCACGGAAGTCTTCGAGGCACGCAAGCCCAAAGACCCCGCCGCCATGGCCGAAATCAGCGGACGCGTCGAGCTGCGCAGCGACAAGCGCAAAGGCAAGATGACCATCATCATCCGCAGCGAAAGCGGGATGGAAAAAGAGCATCACGTGCCGCGCGACCGCCACTTGAACGTCCACACCGGCGATGTCATCGAGGCCGGCGACGCCCTGACGGACGGGCCGCTGGTGCCCCACGATATCCTGCGCATCAAGGGCGAAGAGTCGCTGCAGCGGTACCTGATCGCGGAAATTCAGAACGTCTACCGTTCGCAGAACGTGAACATCAATGACAAGCACGTCGAGATCACCATCTCGCAGATGATGCGGAAGGTCGAGATCGACTCGGTCGGCGACAGCACGTTCCTGCCGGGCGAGGTGGTCGACAAGTTCGTCTTCCGCAAGGAAAACGAGCGTCTGACCCACAGCATCAAGATTGCCACCCCCGGCGACGTCTCGGATCTGAAGGAAGGACAGGTCCTCGACAAGAAG
Source organism: Planctomycetota bacterium (assembly GCA_016872975.1). Classification (GTDB taxonomy): domain Bacteria; phylum Planctomycetota; class Phycisphaerae; order Sedimentisphaerales; family Anaerobacaceae; genus PLanc-01. Next base: position 2,755 of record VGYL01000279.1, on the reverse strand, counting down.
GACCTGGCCCGGATGAACGAGAAGGTCGAGACGCTGGGCGGAACGCCCGCCAAGGGCCGCAAGCCCAAGCCCGCCACGGCCAAGACGCTGCTGCTGGGCATTACCAAGGCGTCGCTGTGGTCCGACAGCTTCATCGCCGCCGCCAGCTTCCAGGAGACCACAAAAGTGTTGACGGAGGCGGCCCTAGCCGGTAAAGTGGACGAATTGCACGGTCTGAAAGAGAACGTGATTCTGGGCCACCTGATCCCCGCCGGGACGGCGTTCAAGCCGCACTTGGAGATGAAGGTCAAGCACTTGGCGGAGGCGCCGCTGCCGAAGGAGTTGGAAGGCGTCCGGGAAGAGAAGGCCGCCGAAGCCAAGGCCGAGTCCAGGATCAAGGAAGTGCTGGGTATTGAATAGGATTTATGATGAATCGGGTCAATACAGTCAATCCGGTCCCCGCCGGTGATGGACGCCGTTGACCTTATTGACCTTGTTGACAGAGGACTTATGCCGACGATCAACCAGTTAGTGCGAAAACCGAGGATCTCTTCCAAGAAACGTAAGCGCGTGTCCGATATCAGCGGCTCGCCGCAGCGGCGCGGCGTGTGTCTGATCGTCCGGACGCAGACGCCCAAGAAGCCGAACTCCGCGTTGCGAAAGGTGGCGCGGGTCCGGCTCACCAGCGGCAAAGAAGTGACCGCCTACATTCCGGGCGTCGACCACAACCTGCAGGAGCACAGTACGGTGCTCATCCGGGGCGGCCGCGTGCGTGACCTGCCCGGTGTTCGCTATCACATCGTGCGTGGTGTGCTGGATTGTGCCGGCGTGGCGGGCCGGCAGCGCGGCAGAAGCAAATACGGCGCCAAGAAGGCGAAATGATTTATGATTTGTGATTTGTGATTGATGATTTATGGTTTGAGGCCGCTGCCGCGGCAGGACCGCTCCAACGGGGCGACCGCAAATCATAATTCATAATTCATAAATCGTAATTCCAAGGAGTGCTATGGCTAAGAAGTTCACGGCGTCGTCCCAGGAGTTGCGGCCGGACTCGAAGTTCAACAGCAAGCTGGTCACCAAGTTCATCAACTGCATGATGTGGGGCGGCAAGAAGAGCGCCGCCCAGAACGTCTTCTACGGCGCGATGGAGATCGTCGCCGAGAAGCTCAAGGACGTGCCGCCGCTGGAGGTCTTCGAGACCGCGATCAACAACGTCAAACCGGCGCTGGAGGTCCGCAGCAAGCGGGTCGGCGGCGCCAGTTACCAGGTCCCGATGCAGGTGAACCCCAAGCGGCAGCAGTCCCTGGCGTTTCGCTGGATTCTGGCGTCGGCCCGCGGGAAGAAGGGCAAGCCCATGAGCCAGCGTCTGGCCAGCGAGCTGATGGACGCCTACAATCGGACCGGCGGCGCCGTGACGATGCGGGAGAATGTCCACCGCATGGCCGAGGCGAACAAGGCCTTTGCCCACTTCGCCTGGTAGCACGCGCAGGAGCTATACTGCCACGGTTGCTCGGCTGAGAATCGTGGCAGTTTTTTTATGGTCAAGATGGACTCCCAGGTCCCTTTCCCAGAAGTCCTTCGACGTGTGGCGATGGGTAGTCTCGACAACATACGCAATATCGGCATCATGGCGCATATCGACGCCGGCAAGACGACGGTGACGGAGCGCATCCTTTATTATACGGGCAGGACGTATAAAATGGGGGAGGTCCACAATGGCACCGCCGTCATGGACTACCTGGAGGAGGAGCAGAAGCGGGGGATCACCATCACTTCGGCCGCCACGAAATGCCCGTGGCAGGGCTTTGAGATCAATCTGATCGATACGCCCGGGCATATCGACTTCACCGCGGAGGTCGAGCGCTCCCTGCGCGTCCTCGACGGCGCCGTGGCTGTCTTCGACGGCAGCGAGGGGGTCCAGGCCCAGAGCGAGACCGTCTGGCGTCAGGCCCAGAAATACGGGCTGCCGTGCCTGTGCTTCATCAATAAGATGGACAAGACCGGCGCCGATTTCGAAATGAGCCTCCAGAGCATCTATGACCGGCTCCTGGCCAACGCCGTTCCGGTGGAGATCCCCATCGGCGCGGAGGACTCGTTCGCGGGCATCATCGACCTGATCGCCATGAAGGCGGTCTTTTACGAAGCCCAGGAGCTTGGGGCGAAATTCCGCGAGACGGAGATTCCCGCCGAGCGGCTCAAGGAGGCGCGGAGCTACCGGGCCCGGCTGATCGAAGCCGCCGCCGAATACGACGAACAGCTTATGGCGGCGTTCATCGACGATGCCCCGGCCGAGGAGCAGGCCTTGCGCCGGGCGATCCGCAAAGGGACGCTCGAGAACAAGCTCTATCCGGTTTTCGTCGGCTCCGCCCTGAAATACGTGGGCATCCAGCGGCTGCTGGACGGCGTGGTGGCCTTCTTGCCTTCTCCGCCGGAGAAGCCCGAGATTTTAGGGCACAAGCCGGACGACGAGAGCAGGAAGGTGCCGGTGAAGTGCGATCCCGACGAGAGCCTGGTGGCCCTGGCGTTCAAGATCATTACCGACGCCCACGGCGACCTCTACTTCCTGCGCCTATACCAGGGCACGCTCAAGACGAATAGCCGGGTGCTGAACCCGAACCGCGACAAGCGGGAGAACATCATGCGGATCTTCGAGATGCACGCCAACGAGCGGAAGATCCTGGACGTCGCGCGGGCCGGCGATATCGTGGCCGTGGTGGGCCTGCGGCATACGCTCACCGGCGACACCCTCTGCGATCCTAAGAAGCCCGTCGTGCTG
>VGYL01000278.1 GCA_016872975.1 Planctomycetota bacterium | reverse complement strand
TCTGAAAGTGCTCGCAGACACTCTGGGCCACCACGGGACCAATCTGCTCCACGTCCTGGAGCTCCTCCTGGCCGGCGTGCATGATCGCCTCGAGCGAGCCGAAATGCTCCGCCAGGACCTCCGCCGTCTGCCCGCCCACGTGCCGGATGCCCAAGGCGGCGAGAAACCGCCACAGCGGCCGGGTCTTGCTGGCTTCGATGCCGTCCAGCACGTTCTGGGCGCTCTTCTCGCCCATCCGCTCCAGCGCGGTCAAATCCTCCTTCTTGAGCCGGTAGAGATCGGCAAAGGTCTTCACCAGGCCGCTTTCGATCAACTGCTCGATCAGCGCCACGCCCAGGCGCTCGATATCCATCTGGTCGCGGCCGGCGAAGTACCGCAGCCGTTCCTTCAACATGCCGAAGCAGTCGGGATTCGGGCAGCGGACGTACACGCCGGCCTCATCCTTGATCACCGCCGTGCCGCAGTTGGGGCATTTTTTCGGCACCGGAAACGCCTCGGCCCCCGCCGGACGGAATTCCTTCTTCACTTCCACCACCTGCGGGATGATCTCGCCGGCCTTCTCGATCAGCACGGTGTCGCCCGGGCGGACATCGAGCCGCCGCATCTCGTCGAAATTGTGCAGGCTGGCCCGTTTCACAGTGGTCCCCGCCAGGGATACCGCCCGGAGATTGGCCACCGGCGTCAGGGCCCCGGTCTTGCCAACCTGCACCGCGATCGATTCGATGACCGTCTGGGCCCGCTCGGCGGGGTATTTGTACGAAATGCACCAGCGCGGCGCACGGCCCGTCGCCCCCAGGATGTCGCGTTGGTCATAGCGGTTGATCTTGATGACCATCCCGTCGATCCCGTACGCCAGCTCCGACCGCCGGCCCTCCCATTCCCGGCAGATCTCGACGACCGCCTCGATGTCGCGGGCCTGGCGGATATGCGGATTGACCGGCAGGCCCAGCTTGCGAAACCACTGCAGCGTGCGGTAGTGGTCCGGGGCCGGCACCTGCGAGACCTCCCCGATCCCGTAGGCGAAAAACGACAGATGGCGCGTCGCTGTGATCCGCGCATCCAGCAGTTTCAGCGAGCCGGCGGCCGCGTTGCGCGGGTTGGCGAAGGCGGTCTCCCCCGCTTCGGCGCGGGCCTTGTTCAGGACCACGAACGACTTGGTCGGCATGAAGACCTCGCCCCGGACCTCCAGCACCGCCGGAACGGCTTGGCCATCGGCCAGGCGCAGCGGAATCGACCTGATCGTCCGGATATTGGCCGTCACGTCGTCGCCGACCTCGCCGTCGCCGCGGGTCGCTCCCGTCGCCAGGACCCCCTGCTCGTAGCGCAGGTTCACCGCCAGGCCGTCGATCTTGTGCTCGACCACGTAATCGTAATCGGTAGTATCCAGCAGCTTGCGGACCCGCTCATCGAAGGCCTTGAGCTCGTCGGCGCTGTAGGTGTTGTCCACGCTCAGCATGGGGATGGCGTGCCGCACCGTCGCGAACTCCCCCAGCGGCCGGCCCGCCACCCGCTGGGTCGGCGAATCCGGCGTCACCAGCTCCGGATGCTCGGCCTCCAGGGCCTTGAGCTCGGCAAACAGCTCGTCGTACTGCCGGTCGCCGATCTCAGGCTGGTTCTGGATGTAGTAGAGGTAGTCGTGCCTGCGGATCTCGCGTCGGAGCCGGTCGATCCGGTTCTTGAGGTCTCCTGCCATAGCCGTTCGCACCGCGGAGTGAGGATCGATGATCGATGATTGCCGCGAATCATCCACCGTGGATCATCCACCATCACTCCGCCATAATCGCCCTGCGATTATAGCCGGGCGAACCGCCTCCTGGCTATGGAGAAATGACGATCATCACCCTCCCCCGAGAGCCGGCTCCTGGAAGCGCCAAATCGGGTCTCCTGCCCCGCGTCCGGCAGGGTCGCGGTGGCCGTACCGGGACGGCCGTGTCCTTCCGAAAGGCCCTGGGTCCGCCGCGGAAGCCCCTCAGCGACCGCGGTCGGGCGCGGCCGAGCCCAGCACGAAGCGCTGCGCCACAATATCGTAGATGAACGTCCCCCGCGAGCGGGATTGGATCTGCACCTGCTGGTTGCTCACGACGAAGATCATTTCCAACTGCTTGCCTTGAAAGACCTCGGCGCCTCCGGAGGTCCGCAGCGCCGTGTGCAAATCCACCCCCAGATCGAGAATCTGCTCGTCGGAGAACCCGACGCGTCGCATGATCCGGACGAGGTCCTCCGGACCGAGCCGGGCCACCTCCCGGTTGCTCCGCGCCTGGACGCGCAGCCCATACCTGTCGGCGCGGCTCGGCTTCTTCGCTCTGCTTTCGGCGACCCGCGCGGACGGGCGCGGGTCCGTCGGCTCGCGTTCGGCCTGCACTTGGCGGTTGTCGGACCGGCGCGGGGGCCGCGCTCGGCCTTCGGCGCCCAACTCGGACCATTCCACCGGCTGAACCCCGCCGCAGCCGGCCACCGTCAGAACCAGGAAGAAGGCAAAGCCCAGAGGGCAAAGGGAACGGGCAAGCGCTCGGAAGCCCCCCGTCACGGGCAGACAACCGCCCCTGCGATCTTCTCTGTCGTTGCTTCTGCCTCTTTTCGAGATGGGTCCATGCCTATCCAACACGGCTTCGCACACTCCTTCTCCCGGACCGGATCAAGGCTGATTCGCCAGGGCCTCTCGCAGACGCCGCGCGAACTCTTCGTCCGACGCCGGCTCGTGGTGTATCGGCACGTCGAGCGGCGCATACGGCCCGCCGGCGACCTGCGTGCCGCCGCCTTCGGGCACCAGATGGGCCGTCACGAAGACCGCCACCTCGCGGCTGGCCTTGTCCGTGTTCTTGCTCTGGAACAGCTTTCCCAGCAGGGGCAGATCACTGAATCCGGGGACGCGCTTGTCACTGTTACGGCTGCGGTTTTCCGTCAGTCCGCCCACCGCGACGGTACCGCCGTCTTTGACGGTGACGGCATTCTTCGCCGTCCGCCGCGTGACGACCGGCAGATCGCTGCCGCGGGCCTTCGGGATGCTGTCGCTGACCTCGACGGCCATGTGGAGCGTGATATCGTCGTTGTCACCGATATACGGCGTGATCGTCAGAACGGTACCGGACTCAATCTTCTGGAGCTGCGCTTGCGCATAGAAAAACTGAGCCTGGCTGGACTGCATCATGAACCACTCTTCCTGGATGACCCGCATTTCCGCCTGCTTGCCGTCCTGGGCCACGACTTTCGGATTGGCGATGATGTCCGCCTGGCTGTTCTCCTTGAGCAGGTTCAACGTCATCATCAAGGAGTCCGTGAATATACGGTCCGGCGTGTAGCCGATCTGCACGCCCCAGGGCCATCCGCCCACCGTCACGCCGCCGCCGCGATCGGTGAAGGTACCCGCCTGGATCTTGGGCCAACCCCACTCGACGCCCAGATTCAGCAGGTCGCCGCGTTCCATCACCACCACCCGGGCATCCAGCAGCACCTGGCGCTTGTAGACGTCGATCATGCGGATGTCGTCCACGATCCGGTCGATCATGGCGGAGGTCGCCGTGATCACCAGCGTGTTGCCCTGATCGTTGGGATCGCGCGGGTTGGGCGACTCCGCCTGGACATAGGACCGGAAAACCGGAGACAACAACCCCAGCACCCGTGCCGCCGCCGTATAATTCAGCTTGACCCGACGGGTCTCGCTGATATCGGGGAAGGCCAGGCCCATCGGACCCCGGTCCGCCACGAGATAATAGCGCGGCCTCTTGTGGACGACGTAGGGTTTTCCCGCCAACATCATTTCGAGGGCTTCCTCGAGAGACGCGCCTTCGAAGTTGACGTTCACTTCACCGGTCACGTTCGGATCGGTGATGATGACCACACCGGCCGCCGCGGCCAGATCCTCCAGTGCCTGCACCAGTTCCACTCTCGGGAACATGTTGCTCAGCGGACGATAGACCTTGTACGTCCGTTCGTCCTCGTCCTCGTAGCCATACGGGGTCCCCCGCACGCTCAACAGAACCCTCTGCAGGGCCAGGGTAACCGGCAGGCCCTCCAAGTCGCTCAGCGGGACGGCCACCGGATCCGGTTTGACCGTCAGATCCCAGGTAATCTTGACGCCCGCCCGGCGGCCCAGCTCGCGGAGAACATAGTGCAAGTCCGGCAAGCCCGTGGGCATGGGACCTACCACCGCTCCGTCCGGCCTGGGCGGAACCGGCCCCGGCGTCGGCGTGACAGGGCCGGGCGCCGGAGTCACGGGTCCCGGCGCCGGCGTGATGGGTCCCGGCGCCGGCGTGATGGGTTCCGGCGTCGGCGTGACAGGTCCCGGCGCCGGAGTCACGGGTCCCGGCGTCGGCGTGACAGGTCCCGGCGTCGGAGTCACGGGCCCCGGCGTCGGAGCCACCGGCGGCTTGGGCGACACGGTGTCGATGTCGTCCGTCATGCGCGCGAAGGGTTTGGTGGGCGGGTAGAAATCGAACCCCTCTTTCTCGAGCTGCAACTCGCCCACCCATCCGTAGGGGACCCGGATGCTGAACACACCGCTGGTGTCGGTCTGCACGGTCTGCGCGCCGGGAAAATCGCCCGGAATCGGCGTGATCTTGACTTCCGCAATCGGCTCCACCCCGTCGGCCGTGATCCGATCCCGGATCAACAGCATCCGGACCTTGGCGGAGACCGCGATATTCTTGTTGTCCATCGTGACCCGCTCGATCGGACGGGCCGCCGGATTGAGGGTGTACCTCTCCTTGGTGAACGTCAGCTTGCCCTGGTAGCCGTAATTGACCAGGAGCTCGAATTGGCCGGCGGCATCGGTGGTCGTCGAGCCGGCCTCGCCGTCGCCCTGGACCAGCACATCCGCCACGCCCTTGCCGTTCTCGTCCACCACGCGTCCCCCGAGCACGTGCTGCATGATCCGGGCGACGTAATCCTGGCCCGGCATCGGATACAGGACTTCGGGGTACTCCCGGGAACCGGGATCGAACGTGATCCCCGCCTTCTGGGGCGTGAGCGTGCCCTTCCACCCGTACGGCACCTCGACGCTATAGGACCCATCCGGCCCGCTGACGATGGAGCCCGGCAGAGGCGGCACGGCCTTGAAGATCACCTGCGACTGACCGCCGGTGTTCCCGGCGATCCTATAGGTGAGGCCCTGGGCCCGGTAATCCTGGGTCTGGTTCTGGATGACCCCGGCATAGTCCTTGCTCGGCGGCGTAAAAATGAAGCCGTCCTTCTTCGGGGTCACCGTGCCGTACCAGTTGTATTCCACCTGGGCGGTGTACTGCCCCTGGTTATCACTGACCGGGTCACCGGGAAGCCCCTGCATGATGACGCCGGGGGCGCCGGCCTTGCCGCTGATCGTGTAGTAGATGACCTTGCCCGTGAAGTCCTGGCCTTCTTTCGACGCCGTCACGCGCGGGACGTTGATGAGGGCCGGAGTGAACGTGTACCCCGGCTTCTCCGGCGTGATCTTGCCGGTCCATCCGTGTGTGACGGTGGCGGTGTAGAAGCCGTTCTGGTCGGTCATCGGCTCGTCGGGCAGGCCCTTCATGACCACGCCGGCCAAGCCCGCCGTGCCCGAGATCTGATAGGAGAAGACCCGCGCCACATAGTCCTGGCTCGTCTGATTGTCCGTCAGGGCCGGATACACCATCTCCGGCGGCGTGAACTCATGTCCCTCTTTGCTCGGGGTGATGGTCCCGCTCCACTCGAACGGCACTTGGGCCCGATACGTGCCTTGCGGCCCGGACACGACCGCCGCGCCCGGGAGCCCTTTCAGCACGACGCCTTCGGCCCCCACCGTGCCCGAGATCGCGATCGTCCGGTCGGAGGCCTTGTAGCTCTCCTCCCGCAGGTCGCGCGCGACCTTGTCATACGGTCTGCTGGCGGGCTCGAACTGATAGGCCCGCTTCATCGGCGTGACGGTGCCGCTCCAGTTCCACGGAACGGTCGCCGTGTACCGACCGCTCGCATCGCTGACCACCTCTTCCGGGAACCCGACCAGGTTGACGCCCGGCTGGCCCACCGTGCCGGCGATCGTGTAGGTCACCAGCGCGGCGGTATAATTCTCGTCGTTCAGATCGGACGTCACCCTGGGGTAGCTCTTCGTTCGGGGCGTGAACGTGTAGCCCGGCTTGACCGGCGTGACCGTGCCGCTCCAGCCGTAGTTGACTTCCACGCTGTAGACGCCGTTCTGATCGGTCGTAGGAGCCGGACTGACCGGAAATCCCTGCAGGGTCACCTCCGCCAGGCCCACGGTGCCGGAGATGATGTGCCTCTTCGGTATCATCTTATGCTGGCCACGGGCGCTCGGGGCCCATAATAGGATTGCACAGAGCGCGATTATCCCGCCTAAGGATCGTGCAACGTAATTCCTGGCCATAGATCAACGTCCCTTTCTGCAGCCGTGAGAACACGTCCTCACCGCTCGAAACCTGTATCGGCAATCCGGCGCCCTGCGTTCAGCAAAAACCTCCCCTGCGGTCTGCTACTGTAGTTTGATCGGAACCCGTTGTGAGGCCTCCGTCATCCGGGCGAACTTGCGCCCGCCCTGCTCGCTCACCACGATCGCGCGCTGCTCCTGGAGCCCATCGGCCGGCCCGCCGGGCCAGCGGAGCACCGAGGTCAGATAGTAGGTGGTGTTCGCCGGCACATCCGACAGATCCAACACCCCGGAAAAGCTGCGCGCCTCGAACGGGAACAGGATCCCTTTCTGTCCGTGGGCCTCACTGCTCAAAAGAAATCGCTTGAAGGTCGTCACACCGCCAACCCCCGCCAGGGACAGGTCCCCCTGGCAGGAGGGCGTGAGATAGGTCTCTCCCCCGTTCATATATCCCGCGGTGACCATGTACCGGGACGGCCCGGTCTCGGCGATGGTCAGCAGCGTCGAAGCCATCATGGGCACGGCGGCCGTCTGCTTGTTCTGCACGCAGATGTACGTCTCCCGGATGCCCGCCAGTTGTCCATCGGGGTACGTCGCCCGCAGTCTCAGGAGCCCGTAATAGCAGGGATACTGGGCGGCCCCCTTCGGCATTCGCGCGAGGATGCGCAGGTTCGTGCGACTGTATCCCCGCATCGAGAGCCGGCGCGGCTCCACGGTCACCCAATCGGCGCAACTGAGATCGTCGCCCCGGACCCCGCGGGCATTGGCGCGCGACTCCATTTGCGGGGGCAGACCGAATTCGACATCCACATTCACCGCCATCTCGGACGCGTTGACCACCTGGATGGAGGCCGACCGCGTGGCGCCGGGCACGATCTCCAGAAAGGAATGCTCCGGCTGCACCTCCAGGGCCACCGCCACCACCGCGCCGGGGAGAACCCGCTCATCCCCTTTGAAGACCAGTTCTTTCGTGACCACATTGCCCCGCCGGCCGTCCACGTAGAGACAGCCTTCCATCCGATAGGTTCCGGACGCCAGGAGCCGCCCGATATCGTACCGCAGACGCACCTTCGCTCCCGGCATGATCCCCGTCTCCCCGATGTTCTGTTCGAGGACTTTCCGCCAAAGGCCGCCAAATTGCCCCCACAGCTTCACCACGGGCATGATGGTCGAGAAGGTCCCCCCGCTGTTGGTGATTTCGGTGGTGATGTAATTGGCCGCTGACACCTCGGGGGTCTCCGCCCGATACTGAAGTCCGATATCGCCCAGCGAGATCTTATGGGTCATGGGAATGCCCTGGACCTCCAGAATCACCGGCACGACCATGGCGATCTCCATCATGCTCACGAAGCCCGTCTCCTCCGTGATGACGCCGGGCGCGGTCGTGGCAACGATGGCCGCAAAATAGTACCCCCGGGTCCCCGGCGGCACGTCGATTTGCACCGTGAAAGGCACCTGCCTGTAGGGGGCCACCGCGATGCTGCTCGGCGGAAGCATGATCCAGGACCGGCAGCTCCGCACCGGGAACTTGGCCAGATTCGGGTCGTCCGGCGACAGCTCTCTCCACGCGGCGTCCTCATCCTGGCTCAACTCCGCCAGCGACAGCGAGATCGTCTCGGTCTTCTGGGGGTCCGTATTCTCCAGCTTCATCTCGATCGTAACCCGCCTTCCCGGCTGAACCATCCTCCGGATGACCATCGGCTGAACCAGAAAATCCGCAAAAGCTGCGTCGCCGGTGAATGACA
>VGYL01000277.1 GCA_016872975.1 Planctomycetota bacterium | reverse complement strand
CGGAACCGAAGGCAAAACCAGATGCAAAAGAAGTACGACATAGTCCGAAATAGTGACAAACTCAAACGGGAGCCCTTATTCTACAAGGACTTATGACAGATCATGTCAAACATGCGCTAGGCGGGTCCGCGGGTCTCCCGTGCGAACGACCATCGCCAAGGCCTGGAAAGAAGGGAAAAGAGAAAAGGGGAAAGGTAAAAAGTGAAGACAAGAGCGCAGCCGGTGGGCAGCGTGTCTTTTTCCTTTTGCCCTTGCACTTTTTACTTTCTCTTCTTCGGTCCTATTTGGCCTGCGGCGCCGGTTTCTGGCGCTTGAAGGTCAGGCTGCCGCGATCCGCCCCGCGACTGCCACCGGCCGCGATATCGTACTGCTTCACCTCCAACGTGTCGTTGTCGACCTTCACGTAGATATGCTCGAGTCTCTGCCTCGTGCCGTCAGGCTTGGTGTATTCGATGCGGTGGACGGCGTCGCTGTTGTCCTGCTCCCACGTGCCTTTCCACGCACCGCCCAGGTTGTCGGCGCCGATCTGCGCGATCTCCTCGCGGCTGGGCACGTACAGGACCATGCCGAGGTACTGGAAACTGCCGATCTTCACATCCGCCCGGGCGGCATGCATGTCCAGAAGCGGCGTGTACTCCAGCTCATACCTCCGGTCTCCCTCGCTGGCGACCCACTTGCCGATCAGCCATTCATAGCCGCCTTCGGAAATGAGATCGCCCAGCTTCTGGTAGTTCGCGGAGCGGCCGGTGGCCTCCGCAGCGGCGCGGACCGGGGCCGCTTTGGCCGGCTGGCGCTTGTACGTGAGCTTGCTCCAGGGCTCGCCACTGCGGCCGCCGCTGCTCTCCACGGCGTAGATTGCGATCGTGAGGGTGTCGGCGTCCACCCGGCTGAAGACGATGTCACCCTTGCGGGTCTCGCCGTCCGGATTCATGTGCTCGACCCGGCGCACCAGGCCGTCACCCTCCGGTGACCAGGTCCCTTTCCACGTGCCGCCCCGGCTGTCGGCGCCCTGATCGATCGCCTCCTCGCCGGCCGGGGACAACGTGATCAGGCCCAGGTACCCGAAGTCCCCCATCTGCAGACGGTTGAGCACCATGTGCTTGTCGAGGGCCCATTCGAAGGCGAACTCCACCGCCCGGCCGTCGTCCGCCCCGGCCACCCACCGACCGATGATCCAGTCATACCCGCCCGACGCCACGAGATCGCCCAGCGTCTCCTGCGCCGCGCCCGGCGCCGCCAGAATGGCCAACACGACCCCACCGAGCAAGAACATGCTTCTGTGATTCATGGGCTCCCCTTTCCATTTACGATTTATGATTTACGATTTACGATTTCAAGACCCACCCGGCGCTGAGCCGGACCCACGGACCAGAATTATAAATCAGAAATCATAATTCATAAATCATAATCCATAAATTCTCAACAGGTCAGGTGGAAGTAGAAGTACGGCGGCACATACGGACAAACCACGTCGTCGGCGTCGCGTTCCAGTCTTTCGATCGCATCCTGCGCCCCCACGGGCACGGCGACCACCACCTCCTGGGGCCCCTCATCGCGGGCCGCCCAGAGCGAGGCCTGCATGGTCGCCCCCGTGGCCACCCCGTCGTCCACGAGAATCACCGTGCGGCCTTCCAGGGGGACCTTGGGCAGGACGCGCCGGTAGCGCTCCCGGCGGGCCTGGATTTCCCCGAGCTGGCGTCCCATCTCCCGCTCGATGTACTCCTCGTCCGCGCCGACCTTTTCGGCAATCTCATGCTGCAGGTGGACCCGGCCGCTCTCGGAGACCGCCCCGATCGCCAACTCGGGGTTGCCCGGCGCCCCGAGCTTGCGCGTCAGAACGAGATCCAGATCGGTCTTGAGCTCCCGGGCGACCGTGTCCGCAATGACCACGCCGCCGCGCGGGATGCCCAGAATCAGGGGATGGAGCGTCTCGTATCCCGCCAGACTCTCGCGGAGCCGGCGGGCGGCTTGACGACGATCGGCGTACGGCTTTCCCGTCAGCAGGACCATGCCACCTGCACCCTCGCCACGCTACGGTTCGTTGCTTGATCCCGGAATCATGCGTCTCCATCGTATGGAGCTGCGCATTTCCCAACACTGGGAAGCTCCCTAATCGCCCACCGCTTTTTCCTAACGATTCGGGCGTCAAAGAGAAACGGCCGGAGGGTTGCAGGGCTCCGGCCGTAGAGAGGAATCCATTATTCCGGCCGGCTTTACGCCGACTTGTGGTCCAGGAAACCCTCCAGCTTGCGGGCTCGGACCGGATGCTGCAGCTTGCGGATCGCCTTGGCCTCGACCTGCCGCACCCGCTCGCGGGTTACCTTGAAGATCCGACCCACTTCCTCGAGGGTGTAGGTGTAGCCGTCGCCGATGCCGTAACGCAGCTTGATGATCTCGCGCTCCCGGTACGACAGCGTCTTGAGGACCATGTCGATGCGCTCCTTGAGCATCTCCTGCGTCGCGGAGGCCACGGGCGAGTCCACGTCGTCGTCCTCGATGAAGTCGCCGAAGTAGGAGTCCTCGCTGTCGCCGATGGGCCGGTCCAGGCTGATCGGGTGCTTGGAGATGTTGAGCACCCGGCGCGTCTCCTGCACGGACATGCCGACTTCCGTGGCGATCTCGTCGATCGTCGGCTCGCGTCCGAGCTCCTGGTGCAGGACCTTCGAGGCGCTGCGAATGCGGCTCATGGTCTCGATCATGTGGACCGGGATGCGAATGGTCCGGGCATGGTCGGCGATGGCCCGGGTGATCGCCTGGCGAATCCACCAGGTGGCGTAGGTGCTGAACTTGTAGCCCCGGCGGTATTCGTACTTGTCCACCGCCCGCATCAGGCCGGTGTTGCCCTCCTGGATCAGGTCCAGGAAGCTCAGGCCGCGGTTGCGGTACTTCTTGGCGATGGAAACGACCAGACGCAGGTTGGCGCTGGACAGGGTCCGCTTGGCCTCCTCGTACTGCGAGAAGACCCGCTCCATCCCGCGCAGCTTCTTCTCCAACTGATCGGGCGCCTCCAGGACCAGCTCCTGCAAGCCGACGAGCTCCTGCCCGGCGGCCTCGATATCGTCGGCGGTCATCATGTCGTTGACGCCGGCTTCGATCATCCGCTGCAGTTGGCGCATCTTCTCGCAGATGCCCTGCAGCTTGGTCTTCATGGGCTGGATGCGGCTGGTCCGCAGGCTCAGCTCCTCCAGGAGCGTCGCAATCTTGCGGCGGTTGCGCCGCAGATGCCGGGCGTCCGCCCGGGTCTTGGCCTCGTCCGCGCCGGTGCAGATATTCTTGAAGAGCCGCTGGTTGACCTCCAGAAGCTCGGCCACCGTCTTGAGATTCTCGGTCATCCGCTTCTTGATGACGCCTTTGGTCGTCAGAGGGGCGGTCCCGGTCTTGATCGTCCGGTCGAAAGACATGGAGCCGTCGAAGACCTGCTGCAACAGCTCGACGGCGTTGCGGGCGCAGTAATCGCACTGGAGCATCTTGCGGCGGAACACCATCCGGGCGATCTCGATCTTCCGCGCCAGGGCGATTTCGTCCTTGCGGGTCAGCAAGGGGATCTGGCCCATCTGGGTCAGATACATGCGAATCGGATCGTCGATCCGGTGCGAAACCTCGCCCTCGACGAACTCCTTCTCGAGCACCTCTTCCTCTTCCAGCTCCGGCGCTTCCCGCTCGGGGCTCTCCTCCTCGCCCGGCTCGGCGTCTTCCTCGAAATCCTCATCCCCTTTGACGAGCGCCTGGGCCTCGGCATCATTCTCATCGATGAGGGAGATCCCCATCTCGTCGAGCGTGCCCAGGACCTTCTCGAGCTGCTTGGTGCTGACGGCCTCGTCCGGCAGAGATTCGTTGATCTCCTCGTACGTCAAAAAGCCCTTCTTCTTGCCCTTGGCAATCAGCGACTTCATCAGGGCCTCGGGATCCTGGGCCTCGGCCTTGGCTTTTTCGGACGTACTCTGGACTTCCGTCGAACTCATATTCTTCGCCTTCTTCGGTTTCATTCCTTTCTTCGCCACAATCCAGACTCCACTAAAGAGAAATTGTGAAGCTCTTCTGAAGCTGCCACCCTCGTGAAGCCACAAACATGGGAGTTCCCGCTTGCTTCATGGATTCACCTGTTGTACGGCCCTTTTTACGTAATTGTTCGTCCCACCGGGGTTTAGCGAAGCCCCGCCTTAGACAATCCCGAGGCTGTGCGGATTCTGCCGGCCGGGAGGCCCCCCACCCGGCGGCACGGCCTTCGCCCCCGCCGGCGCGGCGTCGGTCCGCGCCGCTGGGCTCCGACGCCGCAGCAACACGTCCAAGGCGGGCATCAAACGTGCATAGTAGTTGCCCTTGCCCTCGCCGACCTGCTGCAACTCGACGATCCTCTCGCCGAGCTCCACCGATTCCGCCCGCGCCAGAACACGGCTCAGCGAGAAATCCTCCTCGGAGCGAATCACGTCGAATAACATCGAGGCGATCTGGGCCAGCACCGGCACATCGAAAAGATCCGGCGCGATGCTCTGCTCTACGCGATGGAAGAGACCGGGTTCATTGAGCAGCACCTCCAGGACCTCCCGCTGGGCCGAGGCATGGAGTCCCTGGCCCCAGTCGGCGGCCGCCGGACTGCGGCCCTCGGTGCGGACCGGCTCGGAGGGCGGCTTGAGGCGCCGGGCCAGCTCTTTGCGGATTTCGGTCTCGCTCAAGCCGATCATCCTGGCCAACTTGTTCACGATCAGGCCGCCCTCGAGCACGGAAAGATTGTTCGACCCAAACCCGATGGCGATCGCTCCAAGAAACTCTTCCACCGCGGCCTTGCGGCCGGCCAGCGTCTCATCGGCGGCAAACGTCTCGCGGAGCCGGTCCCATTTGTACTGAAGCACATCGGTTGCCCCCGCGAGCACCTCGTCCAATCCCTCTTTGCCCGCGGCCAGAACGAAATCGCAGGGGTCTTTGCCCTGGGGGACAAATGCCAGCTTGATGTCCAGGTGCTGGGACAGGCACACCTCCAGGGCCCGGTTGGCCGCGGCCATGCCGGCGGTGTCGCTGTCGAACAACAGGATCACCCTCTTGGCGTAGCGCCGCAGGATGCGTCCGTGTCCCGCGGTGAAGCTCGTGCCCAGGGTCGCCACGACGTTGGTGCAGCCGAACTGATGCGGCATGATGACATCGGTGTAGCCCTCGACGACGACGGCGGTGCCCGTCGCGACCATCTGGTGCCGGGCCTGTTCCAGCCCGTAGAGAGTATTGCTCTTGTCGAACAGCGGCGTCGTGGGCGAGTTGATGTACTTGGCCCCCATGCCGTCCAACGTGCGGCCGCCGAAGGCAATCACCCGACCGGTGGCGTCGGTGATCGTGAACATCAGCCGATTGACGAACTTGTCCTGATTCGAGGCGGTGGCCAGCCCCGCTTGCTGCAAGAGCTGGGACAGACTGACGCCCGCCTGCTGCAACGGTTGGGCCGGGATCTTCTGCGCGGCCGCCCGGACCAGGGCATCCACCGCATTCGGCGCCAGTCCCAGCCGCCACTTGGCGGCCGTCTCCGGCGAGATCCCGCGTTGGGCGAGGTAATCCCGGGCGTGCTTGCCCTTCTCGGGATCGTTCAGGCACTGCTGGAAGAACTGCGCGGCCCACTTGTTGACCCGTGCCAACAGGTTCGGGTCGATGCCCTCGGGCTCACCGGGCACTTGGGGCATGCTGCGCCGGACCGGCTGAAGCGCAATTCCCGCGCGTTCGGCGAGCCGCTCCACCGCCTGCGGAAACGTCAGTGCTTCCCGCATCTGGATGAACTTGAGCACATCGCCCCCGGCCCCGCAGGCAAAGCACTTGAAGATCTGTTTCACCGGGTTGACGTTCATGCTGGGCCTATGGTCCTCATGGAAGGGACACAGGCCGAGCAGCTCGCGCCCCTTCTTCTTCAGACTGACGTGCTCACCGACGACGTCAACAATATCATTCGCTTGCTGCACCCGGTTGATCGCAGCGTAGTCGTACATTCCTGGCATAGGCTGCCGAGCCGATCCTTCCTTCACGAGCGCCCTTCAGCGGAATCCTCCAGCCCGCCGCGCGGCTTGAACAGAGCTAACACCCCGGCCCCGCTATACTCTTGTGGGGCTTGGCTATCTAATATAAAGGGCAAGACCGACAAAAGTCAAATCGACAGGCGGCAACCGCGTTTTCTATGCTGAAGAACGGCATTTTGCATATTTTGGACACCTGGTAAAACGAGACATGCAGACCGTTTTTGACGTGCGCCGCAGCGATTCGAAGGTCGTCGGAAGTGCTGACAGGAAATCCCTTATCTGCCTGCTTGACGAGCCCCGGCCCAGCCGAAAAACTTCACCGCGTTCCGCGTGGTGGCCTGGGCCAGATCCTCCAGATTGACACCTTGAAGGGGCGCCAGGCACCGGGCCGTGTGAATCATCAGCGCCGGCTCGTTGGGCTTTTGCTTTCGCAACGGCTCCGGTGACATATAGGGCGCATCGGTCTCGACCATCAGACGCTCCAACGGCACCGCCTTGACCGCCTCCCGTGTCGATTCCGCGTTCTTGAACGTCACCACGCCCGTGAAGGACAGGTAGTACCCCCGCTCTACGAGTTGCCTGGCCTGCTCGGCCGATCCGCTGAAGCAATGGAAGACCACCCCCGCCAGTCCGTCGCCGCTGCGGTCGAGGATCTCCAGCGTCTCGTCAAAGGCGTTGCGGGAATGGACCACCACCGGCAGTCCTGCTTCCCGGGCGATATCAAGATGGGCGGCGAAGACGCGTCTTTGGTCCGGCTGTTTGGAGAAGTTGTAGTGGTAATCCAAGCCGGTCTCCCCTACCGCCACGGCTTTGTCCTGCCGCGCCAGGCGCCTCAACTCCGCCAGAGCCGCCGCATCGCCCTCTTTGGCCTCATGCGGATGAATCCCCACCGTCGCATACATGTTCTCATACAGACCGGCCAGCTCAATCGCCCGGCGGCTGTCCTCCAAGCCGGTTCCGACGGTAATCCATCCCGTGACCCCCGCCGCCCGGCTCCGCTGGACCACCCCCGGCACATCCTCCGCCAACGGCGCAAACGTCAAATGGCAATGCGTATCGATCAGATCCATAGGTTCACGGCAATCTGTCTCGTATCCATGCGGGATTGCGACGGCAATCCAGGACGGCATAGACCCAGACAAGGTCGCTCTCGATGCGATAATAGATGGCGAAGGGAAACCGCCGGGCTAAGAGTCGATGATATCCGAAATGCAGCGCATGGATCCCTGCATAGAGGTGAAGAGATTCAATGTCCGCAAGGATCGAATCCAGAAAATAGTCCCCAAGGCCGGCAGACTGGCGTTCGTAGAATCGATGCCCCTCAACAAGGTCTTGCTGCGCAGCTTCAGAGAGCTTGGTGTTCATCGTGTAGCTTTTCGGATCCTCTCCTTTGCCTCGTCCAAGTCAATGAAGCTCATCTTGCCCTCGGTAACCAGCTTCTCTCTTTCCGCGAGAACCGCTTCATGCCAATCGGGAGAGGGCACGTCGTCCGGGTGGCGGCACAGATCGTCCCACAAACGCTCCATCTCCGCGAGTTTCTCGGCGGTCGTCATTTTATCGAGCGGCAGTGTGATTCCCATAATCCTATCCATCGAGCCCATTGACAATCATAGCGGCAGTATACCACACTCACATGGCGATTTCAAATCGTGAGTGTCTTTCCTCACGGCACGAAGGCGTTCTCGAAGTGATGGATTTGCGGGGGGCCGCGGTGGCCGAGGATCAGGGTGATGATGTCGAACCGCAGGGGGCGGTCCTCGATGCGGTGGGTCGCGATGAAGTGGCGGGCGGCCCGGCTCACCCGCTCCCGCTTGGTCGCGTTGACCGTGGCCTCGACAGGGGCAAATTTCTCCCCCGCCCGCGTGCGGACCTCGACGAAGACGAGCGTGCCGTCGCCGTCCACCATGACCAGGTCCAACTCGCCCAGCTTGCAGGAGTAGTTGCGGATCAGGGTCCGCAGGCCCTTGTTCCGGAGGAACCGCTCGCAGCGCTTCTCCCCCCACCGGCCGAGGCTGGCTCTGTCGCTCAACAGTCTGCGTCGATTGAGGATCATCTCGACGAGCTTCGGGTTGACCAGGCCTGCGCCTCCTCAAC
>VGYL01000276.1 GCA_016872975.1 Planctomycetota bacterium | reverse complement strand
CTCCGCCCCTCTCCGAGATTTGCCGATTCATCTCCTTCAACACACTCAAAGAGCAGATCAAGGCGGTCGGACACATGCTCCGATTCATTAAGCCGGAATTCCTTGAGGAGATTTCAGAGTCTTGTGAGATCGAAGAGGCATGAAGAAGTCCCAACCATCGGCTGGTGCGTACGCGCTACCGCGCGCCGCACAGCCGTGACGTTCGCGCGGAGAGAGATCATGACACACTTCGCAGTCATTGACGTAGAAACGACGGGCCTTAACCCGTACCGTCACGACCGTATCGTCGAGATCGCCGCACTCCTCGTGTCGCAGGACGGCGCTGTCGTGTCTAGTTTCGCGAGCGTCGTGAACCCCGAGCGCGATGTGGGTCCTACTCACATCCACGGGTTGTCGGCGGCCGATGTCTTGCAGGCCCCATTGTTTAGCGAAGTGGCAACACCGCTGCTCGAAGTTCTGCGGCCAGCGGTAGCCCTGGTCGGCCACAACGCGCGATTTGACCTATCATTCCTGAATTTGGAGTTCCGACGCCTGGGCGTGGAGTTCCCGCAGTGCTCCGTGATTGATACGATGCAGCTATCGGGGGGCGGCACGCTGGCGGCCTGCTGTGCCGCCCACGGAATCGAGATCGAGGGGGACGCACACTCGGCTTCGTGCGATGCGCTGGCAACGGCGAGACTCGCACTTGCCCTGCTCCGCAATGCCTCTAAGGCGACGGTTGACTTGTCGTCCCTCAAACCTGTCCCGTGGCCCATACTCTTGTTGCCCACTCGCCCCCCGGTGCGCCGTCAAGAGGCAAGGCAGAGCCAGTCGCACGCGCCAACATACATCCAGTCCCTCGTCAGTCGCCTGCCAGAAACTGACGGCGGCACGGCTGACCAAGGGGCAACGATGGCGTATGTCGATTTGCTCGGCAGAGCACTTGAAGACCGGAACATTCAGGAGGACGAGGGGCAATCTCTAGTCGAGGTCGCGCTCCGATGGGGGCTGACGTTTGACCACATCAAGGCCATCCATGGCGATTACTTGCGCCGACTCGTCAAGACAGCGTGCGCCGATGGCGTGGTCACGACCAAGGAACAGGAAGACCTGCGACTTGTCGCAAGATTGCTTGGGTTCGAGGAGATGAGCCAATCCCAGATGGAATCTCTCATTCATTCCGTTGCCCATGACGAGAGCCAGGAATGCCTCGGTGCGGCATCCGGGGACACGCTGCGCGGGAAGCGGGTGTGCTTCACGGGCGAAGGACAGTGCCGGTTGAATGGTGCCGTCATCTCACGCGAACTGGCCACGTCTCTCGCGGAACGAAACGGCATGACGGTCGTTGATTCGGTCACGAAGAAACTCGACATCCTTGTTGTGGCAGACCCACATACGCAGTCAACGAAAGCGAAGAAGGCCCGGCAATACGGACTCCGAGTCATTCACGAGCCGGAGTTCTGGAGGATGCTGGGCATAGCAACGGAATGAGGGACAACCGAGGCGCGAACCAGCCGGTGGTGGTTACGTCGCTTCGCGCCGAACCACACCGGCGGCGTTCGATGTTAGAGATACCTGGAAAAGACATAGCAACAAACAAATGTTGTAGCTCCAAAGCCGAGGAGAAACCCTAACGTGACCAGCAACCAACTCATATCGCTCATTGATGATCATCCCTCCCTCTGTGTTCTGCTAGGCACCCTCATAGGCGCAGCAACGGGTTTGGTTGGTTCTTTGAGTGGCATCCTGATCGGCAAGCGAAGCGAAGAGAGACGGGCAATTGCCGAATTGGCCGTCAAGGCAGCCATTGAAGAATACTCCCTGCTCCTGCAAAACGCACCACGGCCAACTTCGATATATCCAATGGGCCAATGGATACTTGCCATGAAGAAATTCATGTGGCGGAGTGGGGTCAGCCCTTGAGAATGGAGTTAACAAGTGGTGAGTAGCTGTGGCATATTGGAGCCATGGCAAGGCATCTGCGAGTAGAGTTTCCCGGAGCGATCTACCACGTCACGTGCCGGATGGTAGGCGATTGGTGTACGGGGCACACTATGCTCTGGCGGGTGCATAAACCCGGGAAACCGGCCGGCAACCCGCCCGCAAGCGGGTATATGGCGCCGACTATTGCATTCCCGGAACAGCAGTCCCCGATTCCGCGATCAATCTCGCCGCTGCACCGAATGAAAACTTGATTTCCGTCCCGGCCAGGAAGAATCTCGCCTCTGCAAACGCGTTTTTGGACAGTCTCGTTCGCTGACAGGATGACGAAATGAATTGGAAGAAATGGTCAACCTGGATCGTGGTGTTATTCATGGCAATAGGGATCTCCGGGGCAGGCGGGATCGTCTCTGGAATGTGGCCGCGGATTCTGGTTGGTGCTCTTTCGGGGGTGATGGCCGGCCTGATCTGGAAAGCAGGAAGCAGAATTAGTGATGTTTCCGCACGGAGGCGACAGGACAGCGAACAACAGGGTGGTGGGTATTCGCCACCCGCTGCGCGTCCGTCGAAACCCACACCCTGAACGTTGACCAAGACACGGAATGGACTTGCCCCGCGGGGAGAGTATCACTATAGTATCACATTATGAGAACTGAGCTTGTCACCACGTTGAAGAGGCAGGCAACGCGTATACTGGCGGACCTTCATGAGTCCAAGGACCCCGTTCTGATCACGGAGCACGGCGTGCCTTCGGCCTATCTGGTAGATGTCGCGGCGTTCGACATGATGCAGGACCGGATGGCGATTCTCGAAGGGATTGCTCGGGGGGAGCGGGCGATTCTGGAGGGACGGACACTGACCCACTCCGAGGCCAAGGGGAGAATGAAGAAGTGGCTCGCCTGATCTGGACAGAGCCGGCCCTCGCCGATCTGGAAGCGCTTGCCGACTACATCGCCCTTGACAACCCGACGGCGGCACGCCGCCTTGTGGGCAGGGTGTTCGAGAGCGTCGAGCGACTGGAACGATTCCCGAATTCCGGCAAGCGTCCTCCCGAACTGGCACGTACACCCTATCGAGAGATCGTCGTCACCCCCTGCCGCGTATTCTACCGGGTTGAGGATGACGCTGTCTTCCTTCTCTACGTGATGCGAGCGGAGCGGCTGCTCAGACGATTCCTGCTGGAGGAACGCAACAGAATCCGATAGGACGGCCAACCATACGCCGCTAACCGCGTCGCTGGTGCCGCCGGGCGTTCGCAACACTGACAAAGTATGACTACACTACGGCGGACAGTGTGATGGAGGTAATCATTCTACTTACGGTCGTGGTCTTGGCCGTCCTCTTGTACCTAATCCGCAGAGGAGGATTGGCAACCACCACCGTTGAGGTACCTAAGTGGGTTGGCCCACTGATCGGCATCGGAATGGCAACGCCCTTTCTGGGGTTGGGAATATCGCTGGTGTACATGGGGGTCGCTGGGCGTACTCCTGCAGGTGCACTGCGACCTGGCGAAGCGAAAAGCCTTTCGTTGTTCGGGATGGCGTTCGCTTTTGGTGGCATCCAAGCGGCTATTTCCGTAATTTGCGGCGGCAAACCGTCGCAGACTGTGCAAAGGATAACTAACTCGTTGTTTCTTGTCTTCTTGGGGCTGCCTTTCATTGCCACGGGAATACTTAATCGCGCTGGCATAAGCGTGTCCATCCTCGATCTTCCAGTCCACGGCCCAATAGCCTCACTCGTAGGTGCGATCGGCTTCATTGCGGGCGGATTCCTTTGCCTTGTTGCGGCCTTCTGGCCGTGGCGCTGGTGGAAGTAGAACCGAAGCAGAAAATGCATTGCGACCGGTATTCGTCAACCCGCGGACGGGTTGCCGAAACCGTCAATGTGGCGGTTCCCGCTCTACAGGGTCAGACCTAGAACCTAGAAGATAGGTGTTGACGTGGGCGGGGGCGAGTGAGACTGTTTGGTCATGGCGCGACCTTGGCGAATGAGTTATCCGGGCGCGAAGTATCATCTGACCGTGCGCGGGAACGGGCGGGAGCAGGTGTTCCTCGGGGCGGAAGATTACGAGCGGTTCCTGGAGCAGTTGGACGCATCCCTCGCTGAGGACGGGGTCATCTTGTACGCCTACGCCCTGATGCCCAATCACTTCCATCTGTTTGTCGAAACGCCCCGGGGAAACGTAGTGCGGTTCATGCAGAGACTGAACACGGCGTACGGGATGTACTTCCGGCACAAGCATCAGAGGCCGGGACATTGCTTCCAGGGACGGTATGGGGCGAAACTCGTGGAGGGCGACAGCTACATACTGGCGCTGACACGGTACTTGCACCTCAATCCGGTCAAGGGCAAGAGATGGGCGGAGGTGCCCCTGGCTGCGAAGAAGACACACCTGAACGGGTACAAGTGGAGCAGTTACCGCGGCTATGCATGGGGTGGCGCCGAAGAAGAACGGATAGACTATCGGTGGCTGGACTTGATGGAGTGCGGCACGCGCGGACTATGCCGCAGGGCGTATCGCCGATACGTGGAATCAATGCTGTCGAAGGACGACGTGGAGTATTTGGAGGAAGAAGGCAAGAGTCGCTATGTGACAGGGGATGAGCGGGCAAGGGAACGTGCGGCGGAAGAGTTGAAGGAGAAGCGCCTGGAGAGGGCCGTTACAGGCGACATTGCCTGGCCCGAGGACAGTCTGCCTGACATCGGAAAGGTGGAGGATGCCGTCTTGAAGGTTCTTGGCGTGACTGCGAATGATCTGCGGTTCCACGGGCACAGGCTTGGGGTGCTGAAGGCGGTTGCCCTGGAGTTGTGTTGCAGGTGCAGCGGGGCGACACAACGGGCCGTGGCGCAGAGGTTCGGTTACCGCCACGAAAGCGCCGTGGGGAAGGCGAGGAAGATAGCTCTCACTGCCTTGGCCAAGGACAAGTCGCTGGCCGCCAAGGCGGTCCGGATCGAAAAGATGGCAAGGACAGTCAAATGCTAGGTTCTAGGTCTGACCCTGAGGGTGCCAAAGGTTACGATATTGCCGCGTACGTCTGGCCGTCCTACACGGGGGACGAACCGCGCACGCGCATGTTCTGGCCGGACGGCGAGGGCGAATGGCAGACGGTGCGAACCGCCGGGGCGAAGTTTCCAGGGCACGACTGGCCTCGCAAGCCCTTGTGGGGGTATGAGAACGAGGCCGACCCGAAGGTGATGGAGAAGCAGATCGCCGCGGCCGCCGATCACGGCGTCAACGTGTTCATCTATGACTGGTACTGGTACGACCGTCGCCCCTTCCTCGAGAACTGCCTCAACGATGGCTATCTGAAGGCCGTGAACAACGACCGGGTGAAGTTCTATCTCATGTGGGCCAACCACGACGTGCTGGATGGCTGGGACAAACGCCTGGCCGGACGGAACGAGGGCAATGTCATATGGAAGGCGGCGGTGGACCGGGCGGAGTTCGACCGGCTGACGGACCGGATCATCGAGCGCTACCTGCATCATCCGTCCTACTATCGCATCGACGGCAAGCCCGTGTTCATGATCTACGAACTGATCACCCTCCTGGATGGTCTCGGCGGTGTGCAGGCAACGGCGGACGCGCTGGCCGGCTTCCGCGAAAGGGCCGTTGCGTCAGGCCTTTCGGGACTGCACCTGCAGGCCTGCATGCGCGGGCATAACCAGAACCTGAGCGGTGTCGACGCACAGGGCCCTGTCCTGCTGAGCGATGTTGTCGCCAAACTGGGTTTCGACAGCACGACCCACTACCAGTATGTGCACATGACCGACATCAATCGGGACTATCTCGATATCCTGGCCGACGTGGAGACGTGCTGGAACACGATCGACCGCACGGACCCATTGCCGTATTTCCCGCACGTGAGCGTGGGCTGGGACAACAACCCGCGCTTCCTCGATTTCAGGCCGGGCATCATGAAGAACACAACCCCCGCCAACATCAGGAAGGCCTTTGAGCGGGCGAAAGCCTTCGTGGATCGTCATCCGGACCTCGCGCCGCTGGTCACCGTGAACAGTTGGAACGAGTGGACGGAGACCAGCTACCTGCAACCGGATGACCTGAACGGCTACGGGTACCTCGAGGCGGTCCGCGACGTCTTCGGGGCTCACACATGAAGCAACCGACCACAGCGCGGAGACACGATCCAAGCGCCCGGCAACGAGCGCATCAACACGCTGAACCCGGACCGACTGACTGTGCGCGGAAGGCGTGGCTTTCGCGCGCGCCTGCTGCCAGAACCCGATCTGCACTCCGGGCCGGGCCGGCTTCCTGACCGGGCTCTCCGCTTCCCTTGCGGTAATACAGTTGCATTCAGCTCCCCTTCGTCGTTACCCGGCTGGGGCGGGACTTGCCCGCTTGATTACGTCCGTCTTTCCGTTAGGCTTAACCCATGGCAGAAAGCCGGTACGCTCGCGCGAGGGTCGCCCGCAAGCAGCCGGGCTTGCCCGGCACACAATCAGAGGCTGGCGGGTCTCGTCGCCGGCGCGCTGAATCCACAGCGGTGAGGAGTCTGTCCGCGTAAACGCGTTATTCGACAGTCTAGTTGGCCGCAGGAGAAGAACCGCATGAGAGACGTATGGCTTGCGTTTGGATTAACGTTGTTCGCAGGAATGGCGACAGCCATTGGAAGCATCATCGCATTTACGGCCAAGAGAACGAACTACCGCGTTTTGTCAGTCGCGACTGGATTCTCCGCAGGCGTAATGCTGTACGTATCCTTCGTCGAAATATTCTTCAAGGGGGTCGAATCTCTGGTCGAGCGTTTCGGCGAAGTCGGGGCGCACTGGGTCAATGCAGGCTCTTTCTTTGGCGGAATGCTGCTGATCGGGCTGATTGACAACCTGATCCCAGCCGCGGAGAACCCCCACGAGATCCACTCGGAAGCGGAAACGCGGCCATTGCACGATCCTTCGAAACCCGCGCCGGATTTCGGGGCTTTGTCAGAGTTGGAGGTGATATCTCCCGACACGCATGATCACCGCGCAAAGCACAAACTCTTGCGCATGGGGCTGTTCACCGCTCTCGCCATTGGAATTCACAACTTCCCGGAAGGACTCGCCACTTTTCTCGCGGCGCTCCAGGATCCGAGCCTCGGGATCGCCATCGCGATCGCCATCGCCCTGCACAATATACCTGAAGGCATCAGCGTTTCCGTCCCCATCTTCTACGCTACCGGAAGCCGGAAGAAGGCGTTCATCTACTCAGCTCTCAGCGGCTTGGCCGAACCAGTCGGAGCCATCATCGGCTATGCCGCGATCCGCGTCTTCCTCAGCGGAAACAGCGGGATGGTTCCTCCGGAAATCATGGGGATCCTTTTCGGTGGCGTAGCGGGCATCATGGTTTACATCAGCCTCGATGAGTTGTTGCCCACAAGTCGGGCCTACGGCAAGGGTCACGACAGCCTCTTCGGTTTGGTCGCAGGCATGTTGGTCATGGCGCTCAGTCTGCTGCTGATGAAATAGCACAGGATCGGGGCCATCGGGATAGGGAGCCCCATCGCTGAGGCCCCCTTTCTGACCATGGGTCTTCGTCCAGAGGCTGCGCCTTCACACGCCGGACTTGCGGACCGGCCCGCGGGCAGGTCCGAGGAGCATCAAGCCGAGTTTCCGCGTGAAGTAGCGTTCGGGCAGTGCGGCCATGACGGGGCTTTGTTTGCTGCCCCGCCACGGTCCCCCGGCACAACGCCGCCGGGTTCACAGGGCGCTCGCCGATCTACGCGTCCTGGAAGAGCGCGGTTGAGAGATAGCGCTCGCCGGAGTCCGGCAGGATCACCACGATGGTCTTGCCCTTGTATTCCGGTTCCGCCGCCACGCGGGCTGCCGCCGCGACGGCCGCGCCGCAGGAGATGCCGGAGAAGATGCCTTCCTCACGGGCCAGTCTGCGCGCGAAGTCCAGCGCTTCGTCGTTGGCGACCTGCTCTATCCTGTCCACGAGCGACATGTCCAGCACGTCCGGCACGAAACCCGCGCCGATGCCCTGGATGGCGTGGGGGCCGGGCTTGAGTTCCTGGCCCGCGCGTTTCTGCGACAGAACCGGGCTTGCCTGCGGCTCGACCGCGACGCTGAGAATCTGCTTCTTCATCGTCTTCTTGATGTAGCGCGAGATGCCCGTGATTGTGCCGCCGGTGCCAACGCCCGCCACCAGCACGTCGATCCCGCCGCCGGTTGCTTCCA
>VGYL01000275.1 GCA_016872975.1 Planctomycetota bacterium | reverse complement strand
TCTTAGCAAAGATATTATGGCATATACAGACGTTTTTACATTGTGTTATTGGCTAATTATCGTGCCAATTGGTCGCAACGGGCCTGTAGGTGATGCCTCTCCGACAGGCTGCTAGGGCGTGCGTCCGTGAGCACTACACCCTTAAAGGGCGACCACCAGAACATCATTTCGCATAGATAGCCTCGGCGCTGACCAGCACTTCTCGGCGACTCAGCGGGTTTGATCCGGTCTCTTGGCACCAGGTGCGCGTGGCTCTCGAACAGCGCGGCCAGTTCGCGCGGCATACAGTCCCGCTCAAGAGCATGCAGAACTCAGCCCGGGGGCAGCCTGGACCTGACCCGGCGGACGATGGCATAGTTGAATGTGTCTGTGATGTAGTAGTCGCGAGCACGGCCAATCGGCCGATCGTCATCGTCGCAGTACGTCTCCACCAGCAGCAGTACCGCTTTTCCTTCCGCGACACCCAGTTCCGCCGCAATCGACGCGTCGGCGTTGACAGAGAAGATCTCTGAAAAGCTGTATGCAACAGGCGGCGGCGTGAGACCCAATAGGTATTCGAGCACCCCCTTGGTGCCATCTGGCGGCTGGAGGGGGTCGAAGGTTGAAGTCAGCACCACCGAGTCGAAATACGCCACCCTGCTTTCTTCGACGGCCATCACGACCCGCGTCCTGTATACTGGCGTGCCCGGCTTGACCTGGAGCACGTTGGCCAATTCTACATCGGCAAGCGAGTTCTCAGCCAGGCACTGGATCGCCTCGACATGGACGTTACGAGCTTCACCCCAGGCGCGCATCGCACCCAACTGGTCCAACCCATGGAGTTCGTGAGACCGCGCCAGCTGGGCTACGAACGTCCCGACACCATGGCGGCGGGATACCCGGCCTTCACGTTCGAGGAAGCCGAGGGCCTCGCGCAAGGTGGTGCGGGAGATGCCGAGCTGCCTAGCCAACTCCTCGCCGGTCGGCAGCATATCACCCGGTTTGAAGCCGCCGGTTGCCATGAAATCCCGCAGAACATCAACGGCCTGCAAGTATAGCGGACGGTTATCGAGGGCTCGCATTTCGTTCTGTGTGCTCATAGAGCTGATCTGCCTTCCTTTGACTGTTGGCATTCATCTGACGACAGTCAACGTCAACCAACAGATGCATTCTACCACTGTCGCCGTGGAAGGTCAAGAATTCCGAATCCCAAGGGTGCGTTTCACTTTGGGGGCAGGTTTTGGGCAGCCCGCCAGCGTGAAACGCGCCCGAATCCCATTGTCAATTCTGGGGCTTGACAAGCCGCGTCTCCTGTGGTATTCTACATATGATGACGGTCATCACTTGGCAGTCATCAGATCACTATCACATGTAGTGTTTAGAGGCCAAAAGTGCGCCGAAAAAGTCGATTCCGGATTTCGAGGCATCTTCCCACGGTTTGCAGGCAAAAAGCGGAATCGACTTATTGGAGACGAGTCGCCTAAAATAGCCCCGCTAAACACTACATGTATCAAATAGGATCCAAGTAAGGAGGAGGAATGAACAATCCGCAATCACACATCCTGCTCGATCTCTACGGCAAGATGCTGCTGGCTCGCTCCTTCGAGTTCACGCACGAACGCGAGTTCCGCAAGGGCAACCTGCCGGGCAGCCTCCATACCGCGCTGGGTCATGAAGCCGTTGTTGCGGCCGTCGCACAGTGCCTACGCAAGACCGACAAGTTTTTCTGCGATCAGCGTTCGTCCAGCCTGCATCTGCTGGCCGGCATGCCCGGCGAGCGGTTTCTTGCCGAGCTGGCCGGTAAGGAAACTGGCGTCTGCCGCGGCAGGGGGGGGATGATCCACTCTGTTGATCCGTCGATCGGCAGCTTCGCGGGCAGCAGCGTTATCGGCCAGATTCTGGTTGTTTCACTCGGCGTTGCCATGGGTCTCAAGATGGACCGCACCGATAATATCACCGTGGTCATCGTAGGCGACGGAGCATCGGGCCGGGGCGAGTGGCACGAGTGCATGAACCTGGCCAGCACCTGGAAGGCGCCCCTGGTGATCTGCTGTGCCAACAACGGCTACGCTATCTCTACCCCCGTGGCTGCCGCCCACGCCACGGCTGACCTGTACGAGTACGCAGCCGCCTACCGCATGCCCGCCGTACAGGTTGATGGCAATGATGCGCTCGCGTCGTATAACGCGGTCCGAGACGCTGTGGCGCATGCGCGCTCCGGCAACGGACCGGCGTTCGTGGAGCTCAAGACGTGGCGCTGGGATCCTTGTTTCAGTGGCGAGATGCGTTCGCCAGAGGAGGTCCACTACTGGCGAGAAGTTCATGAACCGCTTAGGTTAGCTCGCCAGGCAATCCTCGCCGAGGGATTGGCCGATGAGGCGCAGCTCGATGCCTTGCACGCGGCGACTGATGCCCAGGTGGCCGAATGGTGGCGTTTCGCTCAGGAGAGTCCATTAGCTGATCCGTCTATTGTCACGGCCAATGTCTACGCCGGTTGGGAGGTTGAGACCCGATGAAACAGATGAGTATAGCACAAGCACTCAACGATGCCCTGTCTATCACGATGGCAGAGAACGAGCGGGTCTACTGTCTTGGCGAGGACATCGGCAAGATGGGCGGCGGTTACGGAGTCACGACAGGTCTATTTAGCCGTTTCGGAGCCGAACGGGTGCGCGATACCCCCATCTCGGAGTCGGCCATCGTCGGATGCGCGGTGGGCTCGGCCATGCTCGGCTATCGCCCCGTGGCTGAGATCATGTTCGCCGACTACCTGAGCACTTGTTTCGATCTGATCGTCAACAGCGCGGCCAAGATTCACTACGTGTTCGATGGCCAATACCGCGCCCCGCTTGTGATTCGCGCAACGACGGGTGGCGGACTCGGGACCGGCGCACAACATGCGCAGTCGCCCGAAGCCTGGTTCTTCAACGTTCCCGGCTTGGTCATCGTCACTCCCTCCACCCCGCATGACGCCAAAGGGCTGCTCATCGCCAGCATCGAGGACGACAACCCGGTCCTGTTCCTGGAGCACCAGGAGTTGTATGGCCTGACAGGAGAGGTGCCCGAGGGCAAGTACAGCGTGCCGCTGCGCAAGGCGCAGATCGTGCGCACCGGGTCAGACGTCACCGTTGTCGCCAGCGCGAAAATGACCCACGAGGCGCTGGCGGCCGCGGCCGAACTGGCAGGCGAAAGTATTTCGGCCGAGGTGATTGATCTGCGTACCTTGCGCCCCTGGGACAAGGAAACGGTCATGCAATCTGTGAAGAAGACCGGCAGGGCAGTGGTTGTCAATGAGGCGCCCAAGATGGGCAACGTTGTCTCCGACGTCAGTGCCACTCTGGCTGAGTCCAGCTTCCATGACCTGAAGGCGCCGGTGCTGCGCGTGTGTGGACTTGACACGCCGATTCCGTCTACCCTTTACTTCGAGCGTTTCGTGCTGCCGGGGAGAAATCAGATCAAGCAGGCGATCCGGAGCATGTTCTCCTGAGAGGCCAGCTCCGGAGCCTCTCTCAACCGGCCAAATGAGCAGGTCAAAGGATCTCGCGACCGGGAGTCCCCTAGCGGGACTCCCAGCCGTGTGTGCAACTGGAGGCCGCCTTGAGCATTGAAAGAGGTGAGCCCGTGCTGATTGGCAAAGGAAGCACCACTCGTTGCCTGGACGAGAACGACATACGGGCGGTCGTCGTCCAGGGCTTTCAGCAGGTAGATGTTCGCGATAAACGCGTGCTCGTCATCATCCCAGATACGACGCGCACCGCGCCTGTCCCGGCTATGTTCCGCGCCTTCTGTGAGGCCCTGGTCGATCCGTCGTCTGCGCCGCGCGACCGCAAGGTAGCGGCGCTTGATTTCATCGTGGCGTTGGGCACGCATTCGCCGCTAAACGATGAGGCGCTGAACAGGCTCCTGGGCATCTCCGCCGAGGCGAGGGCGGGCGCCCATGCCGGTATCCGCCTGTTCAACCACCGCTGGAACGACCCCGCTGCGCTGGTCAAGCTCGGCACCATCCCTGCTGATGAGATCGGCGAGCTGACCGGCGGACTGTTCAGACAGGATCTGGACGTCACCGTCAACCGACTGATCCTGGACTACGACTTGCTTGTCATCTGCGGGCCGACCTTTCCCCACGAAATCGTCGGCTTCTCAGGCGGCAACAAGTACTTCTTCCCGGGGATCAGCGGGCCCGAAGTGATCAACTTTACGCACTGGCTTGGGGCGGTGATCACCAGCCCGGTCTTGATCGGAACGAAGTACACGCCGGTACGCGCCGTGATCGACCGGGCAGCGTCCATGATCAGCCAGCCCCGGTTGTGTTTCAGCCTGGTGGTCCGCGGCAGCGATCTCATGGGACTCTATGCCGGTGCCCCTGAGGAGACCTACGCGGCGGCGGCCGACCTGGCAAGCCAGCTCGATATCGTCTGGGTCGAGCGGCCATTCCGCCAGGTGCTCTCAGTTTTGCCGAAGATCTACGACGACCTCTGGGCCGGCGTCAAAGGGATGGGCAAAGTAGAACCCGCAGTGGCGGACGGCGGCGAGGTCATCATCTACGCCCCCCACATCACCGAGTTCTCCTACGTCCACGGCAAGAACATCGAGCCGATCGGATTCCACTGCCTTGACTATTTCCAGAAGCAGAAGGACCGCTTCAAACACGTTCCCGCCGGGCTCTTGTCGTGGTCGACCCACCTGCGCGGCCTGGGCACGTACGATGAAGCTACCGGTGTTGAACACGGTCGCGTCACAGTGACGCTGGCCACTGGCATCCCCCGCGAGCGCGTCGAGCGCCTGAACCTGTGTTATAGAGACCCGGCGACCATCAACCTGGAGGAGTGGGCGGGTCGCGAGCAAGAGGGGATTCTGCTTGTGCGCAGGGCCGGCGAAATGCTCTATCGGGTCAAGAGATGATGACTGCCGGCTCGGCTTCGCAAGGAGTCCGCGGCCGGCAGCGAGCGGCTGATACGAGCGCCGGATGATCTTGGGGAGGGTGGATGATGCAATCTGCAGAGGATGCCGGAGCGAGGGCTAGAGGGGACTTGGAGCCGCGGCCGGACGCCGAGGATCGAGAAAATGACAGGCCACGCGAGACGACCCCGAAGCGAGCCCTCGCCCTGGGCCCGCAAGACAACGTTGCCGTGGCGTTGGAGGCGATCCGGGCAGGGGATGCCGTGTGCGTCAATGTGACCGGCGCCTCGCCGCGCACCCTGGTGGCCGTAGACGACGTGCCTTTCGGCTTCAAGCTGGCACTCTGCCAAATCCCGGCAGGGGCGCCGATCCTGAAGCACGGACAGACGATCGGCAGGAGTACTTCGGACATCGGCGCCGGCAGACAGGTGCACGTGCACAACGTGAACGGCATTCGGGTGCAGGGAAAGGCGAGGTCTGTGCGATGAGTTTTCTCGGTTATCCAAGGCCGGACGGCTCTGTGGGCATTCGCAACGAGGTGCTGGTCCTTCCCGGGGGGCTACCGTCCACCCGAATCTGCGAATTTGTCGCCGGCACGTGTACAATGATCACAGCCGATAGCGGCAGCGGACGCACGGCCCGGGATCGGGAAACCATTGCCCGTATGATGGTGGGCCTCGGCCGGAACCCCAATGTGGCCGCCGTGATCGTACACGACCTGGAGCCTGGCGCGGGCTATCCAGAGTTGAATGCCGATCACATGGCTGCCCAGATCGCCAGGTCGGGCAAACCGGTGGTGGTCCTGAAGGGGCGCGACTTTCGCGACGCACTGGACCTCATCAGCCAGGGGATCCGGATCGCTAGAGAGATGGTCCGCGACGCCTCCAGGGTCCGGCGCGTTGAGGTTGACGACTGCCACCTGTGCGTCGGGGTGAAATGCGGGAAGTCAGATACCACCTCCGGGATTGCCGGCAACCCGGTCGTGGGATATCTTTACGACCATATCGTACGCGCGGGAGGCACGGCCTTGTTCGGCGAGACGACGGAGATCATCGGCGCCGAACACCTGCTTGCCGAACGGGCAGCCACACCGGAAGTCGGGCGGCAGATCGTGGTGGCTGCGTTGGCCATCGAGCAGCGCGCGCAGGCATGCGGCGAGGACATCCGCTCCATCAATCCTGTGCCCGCCAATATCGCGGGTGGCATTACGACCCTCGAAGAGAAGTCGCTGGGCGCCATCGCCAAGAGCGGCACGGCGCCGATCCAGGGCGTGCTGTCCTATGCCGAGGGACCTCCAGGGCGCGGCCTGTACTTCGTCGACAACTGGATGACCGGCACGAGCATCTTTACAGGTTACGCGGCAGCCGGCACAACCCTGAACCTGTTTCAGCTCGGCGGGGGTGGCGCGTTGGACGATACCATGTTGGCGCCCGGGCTGGGCGTGGTGGCGCCTGTGCTCTGGACGACCGCCAACCGCTTCACAGCGGACGCCGCCGTCGGGAGCATCGATTTCTCTGCCGCCAGTGTGATCGCGGGTGAGGAAACCATTGAAGAGGCAGGGCTGCGCCTGGTGCAACTGGTCAGAGAGATCGCCTCGGGCATGTACACGCGCACCGAGACGATTCGTTATCAGGCACCATCCCAGGCGTACTTGCAGGACAGTCCATTCTGAGAGAATTTGCCGGCCTTTACTGCTGACGTAAAATGGTGGACGGCCACCGGCCGATCACCTGGTCTGATAGGCGGGGCACAACGGCCAACTGCACACTACGGGAGGTCGACGATATGTTTGAGATGGGGATCTGGATGCCTACCGACGTTCCACTAGCGGACATCGTGGAAGCCGCCCGCGTGGCCGATGAAGAAGGCTTCGACTACGCTTTTCTGGCCGATTGGGGTGCGGGGACGCGTGATGTCTTTGTGAGCATGGCGGCCATTGCAGCAGCCACCAAACGGATCAAGATGGGGCCCGGGATCACGAACCCCTATCTGCGCCACCTGGTGGTCAGTGCAACGGCTGTGGCAACCGTGGATGAGATGTCCGGAGGCCGGGCGTTTATGGGCCTGGGTCTTGGCGGCGAGGCCACGCTTCTCAATCCGCTGGGCGTCCACGTCGAGCGACCCTTGAAAATGATGCGCGAGGCCATCGAGTTGCTCCGCTCCTACTACTCCGGCCAATCTGTTCAATACGACGGCGAGTTTTTTCATGTCCATGGCGTTTCGAGTCGATTCGCGCGACCGGACATCCCGATCTACTACGCGGCCCGCGGCAACCAGATGCTGAAGCTGGGCGGCGAACTGACCGATGGTCTGCTAATCACAGGTACCGCCAGGTTCGATCTGCAGCGGACCATCGAGGCCTTCCGCCAGGGGGCTGCCATCTCCGGTCGACGCCCAAAGCTGATCTATGGCACCAAGCTGGCCTATCTACCCGATATGATCAATGACATGCGGCAAGATCTCGCGATGGTCATCAGCGCCTCACCTGAGAGCGTGCACCAGGGGCTGGGACTGACGCCGAGGCAGGTCGAGGAGATCCGCCTGGGTGTCGAGAATAACGACGCGGCGGCCGCGACCGTCCATGTCACCGACGATGTAGCCGCCAATTTTGTCATCATGGGATCTGAGGACGAGTGCGCAGCAGAAATCGCCGCTGTGATGACTCAGTATCGGCTTGACGTGTATTGCGTGGTTGTGCCTAAGAAGATGGCCCCGGAACCGGCGATCCGCAAGTCGGCGGAAATCATCAGGAAAGCCCAAAGACTGGTTGCAGCAACATGATCATCCAGTCGAAGGGGTGAGCCTTGACCTACGTCGTGTTGGCAGCCGTCGTCTTCCTGGCTGCCCTGCAGCAGACAATCACTGGTTTTGGCTTCACGCTTCTGGCGATGCCCATCTTCACCTTGCTGCTGGGTCTGCCGGTGGCGGCGCCGATGGTTGCGCTCCAGGGTGTGACGCTGTACGTGGTCAACCTTGCCCGCTACCATCGTGGCGTTGACGTCCGTGAGGCCTGGCGCATGTGCCTTGCGGCAGCTATCGGGGTGCCGCTCGGCGTCTGGGCGCTGGTTAATGTCGATGCGCATATTGTCAAACTGCTCTAGTTTCGGCTAACCGGCTTCCGGGCAGAATACTGTCCGGAAGGTATGGCGGGCAGCACCGAGGGCCTCGTCAGCGCGGCGAGGTCTTCAGAACGTGAATTGGGTTGTCCAACGGCCCTGAAAC
>VGYL01000274.1 GCA_016872975.1 Planctomycetota bacterium | reverse complement strand
GGCCGGCTGAAAGAGGCGATAGTCCAACAGGTCCAGGTAGACGTAGACACCCCGCTGCTTGAGCTCGGCGACGAAGAAGCCGAGGCGGTCGAGCATCTCGTCGCTCAGGTGCCGCGTGTCGCCCTTCTTGTAGTCGATGAAATTGCCCGCCCAGCGGCCGTCGATGGCATGGATTCGCAGCATGTTCACGCCGTATTTGGTGAGCCGGGCCGCCCACACAGGGGCCTGCTCCTTCGTCGGGATCGCGGTCGCACCGGCGACGTTGGTGCCGAAGAACCGTGCTCGCGTACCGTCCTGGAAATAGAAGTGCCCATCGTCGCGCACGGTGAGAAACCCATGCTTACCCGCCGGCGGATCGAGAAAGCCCGTGAGGTCGATGCTGTCCAGGTTGACGTCGTCCAACGGAAACGTGAACGGGTACCAGTTGGACGTGTCGTTGCGCTCCAGGGGCTTGTCGCCCGTCGCCGCGGCGAAGGCCGATGAAACGCTGCAGAGAGCCAGAACCGCCGGCAGGGCCCAGGCAATCGGGCATGATCGTATCATCACGGTCTCCTTGGGAGGAAGGGTTACGGTTGTCCTTCGATTACTTTCCATCGGCAGCATTGTAGCCGGGGAGGCACAGACAATCAAACCACCCCGTTGCACGGGGTGCATGACTGTTGTTGCGCGGTCTCGTGGCGAGGGCATCCTGCCCTTGTTCTTGCTTTTGTGGCGAGGGCGTCCCGCCCTTGCGTCCCGAGGCCATCTTGGCCTTGCGCTCTTCCGTGTCGAGGGCGCGAGCGCCCTCGAAACGCGGGCAGGATGCCCGCGACACGCAAGGGCGAGACGCCCTCGCTACGGACCTGCGCGGCTGCATTTGCCCCGGCGACTCACAAGACCGGTCAGGCTCCCCAATCAAACCGCGCCATTGCATGCCAAGGCACGACCGGGCACAATGTCGGAATACTGTGAGGTCAATGGTGGCAAGACAAACGGAATCGGGTCGCCAGGCAAGGGTCAGCTATGGTACTGCACGTTGTTCTTCTGTCCGTCTCGATGGTTTCTCTGTTGGCGTTGAGCCAGGGGCCGGCAGAGAAAGGTCGGTCTGCCGGGAACGAGAGCCGCAGCGCAGGCGTGGTCTGTACCTCCTCCAGTCCCTTCGCCAGGCTTCACGATGTTCCCCTGCGGGCCGTCCGTCTCGGCGAGGGTTTCTGGCAGACCCGGCGTGCGACCAATGCCCGGACGAGTATCCCCGCCTTCCTCGCGTCTCGGGACGAAGTCGGCGCGCTGGACAAGCTGCGGGGCCGGCCGAACCAGGCGCGGGGGAACTCCGATGCCGACGTGGGTAAATGGATCGAAGCCGCGTCATGGGCGTTGCAGGGCGAGGACGAGCCCCAACTTCGCCAGCTCCTGGACCAGGTCCTGGAGATCCTGCTGGCCTCCAGCGAGCCGGGCGGGTACTTGCATACCGCGTACCGGCAGAAGATGCCGGCGGCCCTGGCGGATCTCAAAGGCGGCCACCTGTACTGCCTGGGGCATCTGCTGCAAGGCGCCATCGCCTGTTCCCGCGCCGCCGGCGACAACCGTCTTCTGGAGATCCTCGCGTCCTATGTTGACAATGTTGTTGAGCGTTTCGGTGCCGGTCGGCAGTTGTGCTGGTCGGGCCATCCCAATATCGAGATGGCCCTGGTCGAGCTGTACCGCACGACCGGCCGGAAGAGGTACCTGGACTTCGCGCGGTACCTGATCCTGGAGACAGATCTTACAAAGGTGCCCGGGGCGCGTGACGTGAATTTCCAGCACTACGTGACCGGGGTGCCGTTTGGCTCCCGCCGGGAATTGCGCGGCCATGCGGTGTGCGCCCTGTACGCCTGCTGTGGCGCCGCCGACTACTATCTCGAAACAGGCGACGCGGACCTCTGGCGGACGTTGCTGGCCTTGTGGCGCGACCTGACGCACCACAAGATGTACGTCACCGGCGGCGTCGGCTCTCTCCCCGCGACGGAAGCCATCGGCGACCGGTACGACCTGCCGAACGAGCGCGGGTATGCGGAGACCTGTGCCGCCATCGCGAACGTCATGTGGAACTGGCGGCTCCTGCACGCCACCGGCGAGGCCCGCTTCGCCGATATGATGGAGTTGGCCCTCTACAACGGCTTCCTGAGCGGGGTGTCGTGGGACGGACTTCGGTACTTCTATTGGAATCCGCTCTTATCGAGAGCCGAACGCACCGGCGCCGCGCGTTCCGAAGGCTCTGTCAACTGGCTCGCCCACAAGAAATCCAGCGGCCTGGGTCTCGACGTCCGGCAACCCTACTTTCAGACTCCCTGCTGTCTGCCCAACGTGCAGCGCCTCCTGGCCGCACTGCCCGGGTACCTGTACAGCACCAGTCCGGCGGGGGTGTGGGTGCACCTGTATCACAGCAGCCGGCTCGCGTGGCACTCGGAGGCGGGAGAAGAGATCGTCCTCGTCCAGAATACGAAGTACCCCTGGACGAATACGATCGAGATGACGTTGGAACGTGTCCCGGCCGGCGCTCTCAGCCTCTTTCTGCGCGTTCCCTATTGGACCCCGGGGGCGACGATCCGCCTCAACGGCAAGCCTTTCCGCACGATCCGGGAATCCGGCGTCTATGACGAGATTCGACGCACGTGGGCGGAAGGCGACCGCATCGAGATCCAGTTCGACATGCCGGTCCGAGCGGTGTACCCGAATCCGCGTCTGCGTGAGAACGCCGGCTGCCTCGCCTTACAGTGCGGGCCCATCATCTATTGCCTGGAGAGCGTGGATCATCCAAACACCTCCGTTTTCGATCTCATCCTCCCGGTGGATGCCGAAGGCGTTCCCGGGCCGTTCACCGCGACGTTTGAGCCCGATCTCCTGGGCGGACTTGTCACCCTCAACGGTGCGGGCCTGGCCGGTCCATCACGGTCCACCGAGGCGAAGCTCTACGACTTCCAGCCCTTCGACGCACCGACCGAACGAGTCCTCGTCAAGGCGATCCCTTACTTCGCCTGGGGAAATCGCGGCCCCTCCGACCTGACCGTCTGGATCCCCCGGACAAGACCCCGATAACGACAGTCTTGCGCGAGTGTTTGAGAAGCCGGTGCCTCGTGGCCTGGGACCCGAAAAGGGGACATTCTACTTTTCCCCCCCTCCTGGGCACGACGCACGACACTCAGGGGGTGCGACTCCGTTTGGTGGAGGCGGACGGCCTCGTTCGTAGTGTGCTCGTAAGAGCATGGAATCGGGCGAAGAGGAAAACAGCAAAGCCGCAGGTGCGACAGCGTCTTTTCTCTTTCGAGCCTCCAACAGAATGAGCGTGAATATGTCATTGCGAGGAGCGCAGCGACGAAGCAATCTCAATCGCCCATATGACCGGTAGAAGATCGCTTCGCTTCGCTCGCAATGATATGAAAGGACCCTTCATTCAGTTGGAGGTTCTTATGCTCTTACGAGCACACTACGAACCAGCACGCGGGGGGAGCTCCAAGAGCTGTACTGGCCCCACAAAAGTCGGTCGCATATGCGCGGCGCCGGTCAATCGTTTGCCGGGTAGACTTTCTCCGGCGGGTTGCGGCGTTGGGGGCGCTCGATCAACTCGATCGTCGTGCCGATCAGGGCCTCGGTGTCCAGGTAGGCGTAGTGGCCGTCGTCGTCGGGGCCGAAACCGGCGCCGTCCTGGGTCATCGTGAGGCCCGCCTGTTGGGCCTGGTTCAGGGCCTGGGCCATGCTCTCGGTCAAGACGCCCACGTGGTGAATGCCGTAGCCGTGCTTCTCGACGAATTCGCGATAGACCGTGTCGCCCTCCAGCGGCTCGATCAGCTCGATCCGCAGGCCGCCCACGTTCGCCAGGGCCACGCGCATCCGGTACTCGCAGGGCCGGCCGTGGCGGGTCATGCGTTTGACCAGGGGTTTGCCGTACGTGTAGAACTCCCACGGGCCGATCCCGAACACCTGCCAGTAGTTCTCGACCGCCTTGTCCAGATCGGGCACGATGACGCAGACCTGGGCGATGTTCGTGATAGGAAAAGGGGACATTCTACTTTTTTCGTTGCCCTGTGTCCCCGGTGCCGGCGGCGGGGCGGAAAAGGAGAATGTCCCCTTTTCTCCCTCCGGTTGCTGGGTGGAAAAGGAGAATGTCCCCTTTTCCCCGTTCTCGCTCTGGCAGGGGTGGAGGACCGCTTTGCAGACTTCTCCGGCGAGGGCGGCGGCGGCGATCGCGGGGAAGTCTTCCAGGCGGCCCCGGTGCGTAATCAGCAGGTTGCCGTCGATCCGCCCGTCGGCCAACAACTGCAGGGCCTGGCGGTGGTGGCGGGGGGCGAAGATCGTGGTTCCCATCAGGTGCAGGGCGTTGTAGTGGACGAGATTCATGTCGATCCGCGGGCAGCTTTCGGTCTTGGGCAGGCCGCCGAAGAGCAGGATGCGTCCGCCTTTGCGGGCGATCTCCACCGCCTGCACCTGGGCCTCGGGCGCAGGGTTCGCGGTGATGACCACCTCCGCGCCGCGGCCGCCCGTCAGCTTGCGGATCTCGTCCTTCAGATCGCCGCGGCGCGCATCGACGATGTGGTCCGGCTGGAACCTCGCGGCCTGTGCGAGGCGGGTCTCGCTGAGGTCTACGGCGATGACCATCTTGGCCCCGCGCGCCCGCGCCAGCGCGATGTGGATGCAGCCGACGGGGCCCGTCCCTATCACGACCACCGTGTCCCCGAGCCCGACTCTGCCTTCTTCCTGGGCATGGAGGCAGGAGGAAACGGGTTCGGCGATGGCGGCCTGCTCCAGGTCCAGACCCTCGGGCGCCGCCTGAATCGTGCCGCGCCGGATCGCTTCCTCCGGAATTGCGAGGTACTCGGCAAACCCGCCCGGCCACGCCTGGGCGATCTCCCGGTAGCCTTCGCACAACTCGTACTGCCCGTTCTGGCAGAAGTCGCACGTGCCGCAGTAGACCAGCGGCGCCACCGAGAGCCGGTCGCCTACGCGCCAGCGGCCTTCATATCGACTGCCGGTCTCGGCGACTACGCCGCCGATCTCATGGCCGATGATCCAGGGGAACACCACCTTGCGATGTCCGCTGCGCAGGGTCCGCAGGTCCGAGCCGCACAGGCCGCAAGCGTGGACCTGCAACAGGAGTCCCCCCGCGGGACACTCGGGCCGGGGCACCTCTTCCAATCCGAACGCCATCGGCGCCCGCACCAGGATGGCTTTCATCGTTGGCACGAGGGCACCTCCTCCCGCGCGAGCATCTCATCCTGGCGCGTTCGCAGTTTGTAGATGAACGTCGTCTCATCCACCGCGAGATTGGCCGCGCACAGCACTTGTCCCTTCTTGATCGCGGCCGTGGTTGTTCCGCCGGCGGCGAGGCCCAGCGGGATGGCCTTGAGCTCCCGGGCCTCCCGGTAAGTATAGATGCACCCGTAGATATCCGGGCTGCCGATTCCCTCGATCCTGACCCCGGACGGGAGATCGCGTTTCGCGACCGCCACGACCTCAGAGTGCATAGTCTCAGCGGCGACCGTGACCTCATTGAGCAGGACCGCCTCGGCAATCGACTGCGGCGTCTCCAGGTCGCACAGATGGTACGGCCGGTAGTGCAGATAGTAGGGCCCTTCGGCCTTCGTGATGAACTTCATATCCTTGCGGATGCGGGGGTCGTCGGTGTAGACGATCGCGAAGACGCCCGGCGCGAACCGCCCGGTGGAGTATTCGACCGTACCGCGATGCGTAAAGATGCCGCCGGCCTCCTGGGGCACGAACACGCGGGTCAGGTCCTCGACCTCGACCTTGGTGCCGTGCATGCCCGGCCGGTCCGGCAGCAGACCCGTCGCGTTGGAGACCGCGGCCATTTCTACCATCGTCTTGGTGCCGTCGATGAACGAGGCCAGGATCTTGGGGTTCATGTCCTTCGATCGCGCCTCGGCCGCGCACCGCTGCGGCGTCATGGTCGGATCGATGGGATTGTTCTTGCACTTGCCCAGGCAGACGACCTCGAAGCCCATCAGGACCGCCTGCTCGTAGAGCATCTTGCACACGCCGGGCTCGTCGCCCGAGGCGACGGTGTAGAGCGACCCTTCCCGGCGGGCCAGGCGGCTCAGGTACGCGCCGACCGTGATGTCCGTCTCGACGTTGAGCAGGATGATGGGCTTGCGGTTCTCGATCGAGCGGAGCGCCAGGTACGCGCCCACGTCCGGCACGCCGGTCGCCTCGACGTTGGCCTCGACGCCGGGGGCCTGCGTCAGCAGCTCCGCGTGTTCCGTGACCACGACTCCATGGGCCGCCAGCGCATCTTGAATCTGACCCACGGTCCCCGCCGTGCGGATGGCGTCGCGCGGGATGCCCATGTCCAGGAAGGTCGCGACGCCGCGACCGGGGTCCACGTCCGCGATCGCGCGGACCGCCATCCCTTCGATGTTGTTGATCGTGTGGGCCAGCCCCGAACCCATCTGGCCGCAGCCGATCAGGCCCACCGCAATGGGGTAGCCCTCGGCCTGCCGCTGCTTCAACTTGCGAACGAGTTCCAACGATGCCTCCTATTCCTGCTGCCCGGGTGAGACATGCCCCCGGCAGACGTTAGTCAGAGCCTCTGACAGAATGAGACTCCTTCCATGTCATTGCGAGTCCTTGCGCCGCTGCACGGCTGGTATCGTAAAGAAACCACGACACC
Source organism: Planctomycetota bacterium (assembly GCA_016872975.1). Lineage (GTDB taxonomy): Bacteria > Planctomycetota > Phycisphaerae > Sedimentisphaerales > Anaerobacaceae > PLanc-01. Next base: position 1,497 of record VGYL01000274.1, on the reverse strand, counting down.
AGGGTGAAGTGCTACGGGTGGCATCGCCAAGGCCTCGGGCCTTGACGATGCCACCCTTTTCACACACCCTCTCAGAGGCTCTTGCTGCCTTTCTGTACGGTTCTGATTTCGTCCAAGGACAAGGCGCCGGCCCCATCCGTTTTGCTGCCGAAGAGGCGGACCTCATCGATCAGGCCGCGGAACATGCGATTGCCATTGTTCCGGCGTGCGGCCGGACTGAAATGTCCCACGGTCAGGACACCGGCGCCCGCCCCGATCGGACCCTGATTGTACGAGATCGCCTTGTCGAGCGATGCTTCGCTTTTCGTCGAGCCGATGTAGCACTTCACCTGGTCCTGCCTGGCGGTCGCGTCGTAGCTGACCGCGAGGAAACGCCAGTTGTCCGCCGGCGCGTTCTCCCGGACCGGGATCGCGCCGGGTGAGCTGATCGCCTTGCTGGCATCGGGCCACTCGTTGATCCCGATCTTGAGGCGGCCGTCGCTGGTGCAGACGAGATCGAACCCGGCCCGCGTGCCCAGCGTGTCGGCCATGTGCACGATGCGGTTGCCGCCGGCTCCTTCCTCGCGGCTGACACAGTTCACCCACGCGGTGACGGTGAAGGACGACAAGCCCTCCAGGACGCCAGTTGCGCTTGGCGGCAGATCCACCGCGTACTCGCCCGCTTTGTTGCCGAAGTCCAGGCAGTGGGCACCGCCGCCGGCCGGTGCCTGGGCCGACCACGCCGGCCGCTGGGCCGTCAGCGTGGCGTTCTCAATTGTCCGGCGGGTCGTGCCGGTGTTTCGTGCGGTGCGCCCGCTACCTTCATTGAAGGTCAGCTCGACCAGGGGCCGGCCGGCGCGGACGTATTCGAAAGTCGCCTCGGCTGATGTCAGGCGATTGCCCGCGCGGTCTTCCACGCCGGCGACGGTGAGCGTATAGGACCGCTCTTCCTGTAACGGACTGACCGACAGGATGGCGGTCTTGCCGTGGCGTCCGCCCAGGGACACGCTGTGCACGGATACTCCCGGCCGGATCGTATAGCGGGCCGGGTCGGTCGCCGAGCGCTCGTTGAGCAGCTCGTCGAACTCGACCAGGACGCTGCGACCTCCGCCGCCGGCGGCCACCGAGACGACAGTGGGTGCGACGGTGTCCTGCAGGTCATCGTCCTTCTCCAGCCACAGGACCCAGTCTTCGTTGTCGGGTGTCGCCGGGGTCGTCCAGATCGGCCCCGAAGCCTGGCAAGTTCCCTGCCAGCGGCCGGTGCGGGGATTGTACCATCTGCCCCGATAGCGGTGGTCGGCGAGTCGGACCGTGGCCCGGCCTCCCTCGCGGAAGTACAGGATGTACAGGCTCTCGGGCTTGCCCAGGCAGCAGGCCGGGCCCTCGACGGATTCATTGAGCGGCGTACAGTTCCACCAATCGAACGCGGTGAAGAAGTCCACGATGTGCCCGTAGCCGATCAGCATCGTCATCGTGTCGTCGCCCCGGCCGTTGACCCAGCCGCCGCCGGTGTCGGGG
>VGYL01000273.1 GCA_016872975.1 Planctomycetota bacterium | reverse complement strand
TGGGTGAACAGGCTGTCGTAGAGCCGGACCTCGGCCTGCCGTGCGTGCGGGGCCGAGAGCCAGTGCAGCGTCGCCTTGACCTTGCGGCCGTCCGGGGCGTCGCCGCCGCGGGTGGCCGGGTCGTAGAGGCAGTGCAGCTCCACGACGTTGCCGGCGGCGTCCTTGACCACGTCCGTGCAGGTGATGAAGTAGGCATAGCGCAGCCGGACCTCGCGGCCGGGGGCCAGCCGGAAGAACTTCTTCGGCGGGTTCTCCAGGAAATCCTCCTGCTCGATGTACAGCTCCCGCGCGAAGGGGACCTTCCGCGTTCCGGCGGCCGGGTCTTCCGGGTTGTTGATCGCGTCCAGCTCCTCGACCTGGCCCTCGGGATAGTTGGTGATGACGACCTTCAGCGGCCGCAGCACCGCCATCACCCGGGCCGAGGTCTGGTTCAGGTCCTCGCGCAGGCAGTGCTCCAGCAGGGCGATATCGACCGTGCTGTTGAACTTGTTGACGCCGATGACCTTGGCGAAGCTCCACATGGCCGCGGGGGAATAGCCGCGGCGGCGCAGCCCGGAGATCGTGGGCATCCGTGGGTCGTCCCAGCCGCGGACGAGGCCGTCCTTGACCAGCTTGAGCAGCTTGCGTTTGCTCATCACCGTGTACGTCAGGCTCAGACGCGCGAACTCGATCTGCTGCGGATGATGGATCTTCTTGCCCCAGGGCCCGGAGCCGTCGTCGGTCCGGCCCTCGTTGACCGCATCGATGAACCAGTCGTACAGCGGCCGGTGGTTCTCGAACTCCAGCGTGCAGATCGAGTGCGTGATCCCCTCGATGGAATCTTCGAATCCATGGGCCCAGTCGTACATCGGGTAGATCGGCCAGCGGTCGCCCTGGCGGTGGTGCGTCTCGTGCACGATCCGGTACATGATCGGGTCGCGCATGTTCAGGTTCGGATGCGCCATGTCGATCCTGGCCCGCAGCGTCCGGGAGCCGTCGGGGAACTCGCCCTGGCGCATCCGCTGGAACAGGTCGAGATTCTCCTCGACCGTGCGGTTGCGGTAAGGGCTCTCCCGGCCCGGCTGGGTCAGCGTGCCCCGATATTCGCGCACCTGCTCGCCGACGAGGTCGCAAACATACGCTTTGCCCTTGCGGATCAGCTCCAGCGCCCACTGATACATCTGTTCGAAATAGTCGGAGGCGTAGAAGAGCCGGTCGTCCCAGTCGGCCCCGAGCCAGCGGACGTCGGCGATGATGGAATCGACGTATTCCTGCTCTTCCTTCTCGGGGTTCGTGTCGTCGAACCGCAGGTTGAACTGGCCGCCGAACTCCGCCGCGATGCCGTAGTTCAGGCAGATGCTCTTGGCGTGGCCGATGTGCAGGTAGCCGTTCGGTTCCGGCGGGAACCGCGTCGCCACGCGCCCGCCCCACTTGCCGGTCCGCAGATCCTCCGCCACGATCTGGCGGATGAAGTCCAGCCCCCGCTCCCCATTGCGTTCTTCACTTCCGTTCGAGCCCTGTAGTTCTTTGTCCTTTTCCATACCGGAACACTCAATCTCCGTCAAAGCGACGTTTCAGGTTCTGCGCTGGGGATTCACGATCAAATCGGCTGCCCATCCTACCGCCGTACCCCCCGGGTGTCTACGAAATACTCCCCCAGGGCAATCGCATGTGAGCGTGAACTTCCCCGTTTGGAGTTCCGCCTTTAGGCGGGTCTGACACTCTTCCGGCGCAGCCGGCTCCCTGTTTAAGGAAGAAAGGAAAATCGGACTGTTTGACGCGCCTAATGAGTTTTGACGGACAAAACCGGTAATTGCGCCGCACCCGTCGTTTCGCCGATGTGCCTCGCGCCAGGCAACGTGCGGTTGTAGGGTGGGGCTTGCCCCAGCGGGAAGCCGGACCCAAGAAAAGCGGTGGGGCAAGCCCCACCCTACACATTACCGAACTTGCTCGTCAAGACTCATAAGGCGGAACTCCGAACGCTCGTCACCAAGGTGGTGGGGCACATGCAATTGCCCTGAATACTCCCCGAACGCGCTGCCGGTCCCCATAGATCCCCTATGAACCGCTGGCGCGCACGGAAGGGGGAGAGCGGTTCGGGCCAGCGTCCGTGCCACCGGCGGCCAGGGCAAAAGCAAAGTCGTTTGTTGTATGGGTGGCAGCGGCAAGCGGAGTCTTCGGAGCTTGCCGATGGTCTCGTCCGTCCACCATCGGCAAGGCCTGCGCAAAGCCTACGGCCTTGCCGCTGCCACCCGTCGGACCCAAGAAAAGCGGTGGGGCAAGCCCCGCCCTACACATTACCGAACTTGCTCGTCAAGACTCATAAGGCGGAACTCCGAACGCTCGTCACCAAGGTGGTGGGGCACATGCAATTGCCCTGAATACTGCCCGAACGCGCTGCCGGTCCCCATGGGTCCCCCATGAATCGCTCGCGCACGGAAGGGCAAGAGCGGTTCGGGCCAGCGTCCGTGCCACGGGCGGCTTCCGGAGGTTGACAGGCGATGGGAGTATGATAGGATCGGGAAGTTGCAGGGGGGTCCTGTATTCTCGGCGCCACGAAAGGAGACAGATGATGCTGACGAATGTCTTGACGCTCGCACCGGTGAAGAAGGGTGCCTTCGTACTCCTGCTGGGTCTGGCCGGCCTGGTCCTGCTGGGGGCCGCCGGCACGAAGGATGCCCCTGCGGTCGGGGACCAGTGGGAATACTGCCGTGCCCTCCACTGGGATGTCGGGACGGAGGGCCGCAGGTCTTCTCAGGCCGAAGCCGGCACCAGCACCAGCAGAGAGCCGACGTGGTGGTTCACGCCCGGTTGTGTTCCCGGCAACAAGGTGGACGCCTCCGATGAAGATACCGTCCTGAAGCAACTCGGCATGCACGGTTGGCGCCTGGTCTCGGTGAAAGACGAACGGCCTGCCGGGGGGATGCAACAGACGATCTTCTACTTTATCCGCAGCAAGAGATGAACGTGCGGAAAAGGTCGGTTTGCGGCGCCGGGCCGGGAAACGTCGATTTCCCAGTACCGCATTTCACAAATACCGCGACGATGGGTGAGGTTGCTTCGTCGTCCTCGGCGCGAAGCGCCGCTGCGCGTCGTGCCTCGCAATGACATGATTGCCGCGCTCGGCGAGCCTCGCTCGCAATGACATCGGGCGCCCAAGTATGTCATTGCGAGGAGCTTCAGCGACGAAGCAATCTCTACCCTATCGTCTCAGGACTTGCGAAATGCGGTACCAGGAGGCGGGCGCCACCTCTTCTTCCGGACCTTGGCGATGGCCCTGCGATTTTCCGAACACGGGTTGAGTTCGCGCGACGGAGAGGATAGCATAGGCAGTCGCATGTTCAAAGGTGCAGGTACAATCTGGATGTGGCTTTGCCTGGGAACCCTGGTGGCGGAGCTCATGTTGGGCCAGGTCCCGGCGGAGCGCACGAACATCCAGACTCTGCTGACGATTGAGCCCGGCCAGGACAATCCGCGCAATTCCGAGGGGGATATCATCGACCTCAAGGACGGGCGGTTGTGCCTGATCTACACCCGTTTCACCGGCGGCGGCAGCGACCATGCGGCGGCCGATCTGGCGCTGCGTCTGTCCCCGGATTGCGGGCGGACCTGGAGCGAGGACAGGATCGTGGTCCGGCGGGTGGACGGGCTCAATGTCATGTCCGTGTCATTGCTGCGGCTGGCGACGGGCGAGATCGCCCTGTTCTACCTGCGCAAGACCTCGCACGAGGACTGCCGGCCGATGATGAGCCTGTCGACCGACGAGGCCCGGACCTGGAGCGAGCCGACGGTCTGTATCACGGACGAGGTGGGCTATTACGTGCTGAACAACGACCGGGCCGTCCAGTTGCGCAGCGGCCGGCTGGTCCTGCCGGTCGCGTGGCACCAGGGTCCGGGCCGGCCGCGGGACTCGGCCGGGATCATCATGTGCTATCTCTCCGACGACAACGGCAGGACGTGGCGCCGCAGCAAGGACTCGTTCCAGGGCCACGCGCCCGACGGGCGGCGGATCACCGTGCAGGAGCCGGGCGTCGTCGAGCTCAAAGACGGGCGCCTGATGATGTTCATCCGGACCAACGCCGGCAGCCAGTACGTCTGCCACTCTCCGGACGGCGGCGAGACGTGGTCGAAGGCCGAGCCTTCGGCCCTGGCCTCGCCTCTGAGTCCCGCCTCCATCGAGCGGATTCCCGGGACGGGGGACCTGCTGTGCATCTGGAACGATCATTCCGGCGTCCACCCCTATCCCGCCGGCCGACGGACGCCGTTGTGCTGGGCCGTCAGCAAAGACGAAGGCCGGACGTGGAGCCGGTCCCGGATCCTCGAGGACAATCCCGACGGCTGGTACTGCTATACGTCCATCACATTCCTGAAGGATCAGGTACTCCTGGCTTACTGTGCCGGCGACAAGACCGTCGGCGGATTGAATCGGCTCAAGGTGTGCAGTATGCCCATCGAGGCGCCGTAGCATGGGCGCTCGCGCCCATGAGTATCACTCGATATCTCTCGGAATGGTAAAACCGGACCTCGGATTCTATCGAGCTTGGAATGAACGAACCGAAGCGTCACAGGACCGTATTTCGGGACCGATGGGTGGCATCGCCAAGGGCTCGGCCCTTGACGATGGCGGAACCGTCCAGGGGGAAACCATCGTCAAGGCCTTGGAGGGTGTGTGAGAAGCGGCACGGGCATTCTGTCCGTGGGATCTCGTGGCATCGGCATCCTGCCGATGATTCATGGGCGGGACGCCCATGCTACGGTTTCATTGACGGGGGTCTTTGTATGAAGTTGCACGGCATTCACGGTGGGGTGGGCCGGGTCCACCACTTGTCATGTGCGCGCACACGGATCGGTGGGCACAGCCCACCCTACGCGATGCTCGCGGGGGCTTTGATCGTGCTAATGGCGCTTGGTTCGCTGCTGGGGGCCGAAGCCAGTGCGCCAATCATCACCGAGGCGAAGTCCATGCCGGCGGGGGAGCCGCTGGGGGCGCGGCCGTATGAGATGGTCCGGGCCGGCCGCAAGCCGCCGCATGTGCCTTTGGTCTGTTTCGACTGGCTGGAAGGCTGGCGCCTCGAGTGCACCGAGGGGGCCGTTGCGGAGCTGTTCAGCTCGCGTCGCCAGCGCGTGTGGGAGTCGTCGGTGGCCCGGCTGGTCTATCGCGGCACCTCGGACAAGAGCACGATCGTCCTGCGCCCGCCCGTGCCCATCACGATTCCCGCGCCGGTGTCGGCGACGACGATCTGGGTCTACGGCAACAACTGGGCCTGGGCGCCCGAGGCGGGGACGCCGCGAACCACGCTCGCACTGCTGCTTCTGGACAAGGACGACAGCCCCCACACGCTCGCTCTGACGCAAGTGCGCTGGAAGGAATGGTGGCTGGTGCACAAGGTCCTGCCGCCGAGCCTGCTGGACAAGCAACCCCTGCGTTTTGCCGGCCTGCGCGTCACCGGGGGCTCCAACCGGGAGGACCGCGAGTTGTTCTTCGAGGACCTGGTCTTCTTCCAGGAGAGCCTGGCGCCGCTATCCTTCCAGCCGCGGCCGCAGCGCGGCATCGATCCCTTCCCCGGCCAGTCACCCGGCGCCAACACCGGTCCCGGCCGGCTGCCGTTCCCCACCCGGGAAGAGACCATTCTGCCCGAGAACTACGAGACGCAGTTCACCACGAACCTGGAACTGGCTCGCGCTCCTGTCGAAGGTGTCCCGTCCAGGGAACGCGGGCAGGATGTCCGCGACGCGTCTTCCCCGGGCGATCTCTGGCGGTTCACCTATAAAGACGATGAGACCCTGCTTGAGTACGAGCTCAAGGCGGGCACGAAGTTCTGGGAGCCGGTGGTCGTCAAGCTCAACGGCGTAGTGGTGGGCAGGGCCATGGCAGGGGCCGGACCGACGTTCGTTGCCGAGCCGACGGAGGTCCGGCTGCTCCAGGTGCACCGGGCGCCCGTTTCGGCGCCCCCGAGCGACGAGCGACAAGTGACGAGCGACGAGCCGATCGAGGCCTCCTGGCGGGCGACCGTCAACGGCATCGAGGTCGTGATCCGGTCCACGGTGCGCCTGTGGCAAAAGAGCCTGGTCGTGGACTGCATCTGCACCGGCGGACTGGCCACGGAGCTTTCCTACGGCCGCGTCGAGGACGTCGAAGAGCCGGAGCTGCTGCTCCAACCCTACCTGAACTACGGCAGCCATCATCTGACCGTCCTGATGTCCAAAGGCAAAGTCCCGTACTTCGCCTCGGTCTGGATGGACTGGTACCGCTCGAACGCCTCCACGCCCTACAGCGTGGACAAGATCGACGGGGACAAGGTCCAGTTGAACGGCGGCGTCCGTTACCTGCCCAAGACCGACGGGACGCGCAACGATCTCTTCGAGCGGTTCTTCGTGACCTTCTCGCCGATCTTCGAGGAGACGCTGCCGACGATTGCCAACCCGCCGGCGCCGCGCGGCCGCGCGGCCGCCACGCGGCTGTGGCAGGAGAGCTGGGGTCCGGCCAACTACGAGCGCGAGCAGCAGCGGTCGCGGAAGCTGCGGGCGTACGGCATCGAGATGCTGACCCAGTGCAACCACGAGATCACCTGGCGGGACGGCGGCGAGAGCTTCACGTTCCGCGCGGAGGCCGCCCCGGGCAAAGGCGGCGATCAGGCCCTCATCCAGTACCTGGCCGCCCAGCGTGCGCTCGGGTGGCGCGTGGGCCTGTACACCAATTACACCGACTTCGCGCCGGTGAACGCCTACTGGGATATCGACCACGTCATGCGCCAGCCCGACGGCAACCTGGTGACCGCCTGGCCGCGCTGCTATTCGCCCAAGGCGCTGTTCGCCGTCGAGATGGACCGCAAGCTCGCGCCGGTCGTCCAGCGCAAGTTCGGCACGGACGCCGCCTATACCGATGTCCACACGGCGGTCAGCCCGTGGGACCGGACGGATTACGATGCCCGCGTGCCCGGGGCCGGGACGTTCGCCGCGACGTTCTACGCCTACGGCGAGCTGCTCCTGCACGATCAGCACGTCTACGACGGCCACTGCTGGTCCGAGGGCAATCACCACTGGCTGTACGCGGGTCTGTGCGTGGGCAACTACGGCCTGACGTACAGCAGTTTGCGGCTCTGGCAGTATCCGTACCTGCCGCACTTCGACCTGCTCAAGATGCACCCGCTGTCCGTCGATATCGGTGTGCCGTGGACGAGCCAGTTCTTCACCGGCAAAGACGGCTGGCAGAGGCCGGAGAACATCGTCACGAGCATCGACCAGTTTCTCGCCGCGACCATCGCCTACGGCCACATCGGCTGGCTCGTCGAGGAGACGCACGGCCTGCGCCAGACCTGCCGGTCGTACTACATGCTCCAGCCGCTGCAAGCGCGGTACGCGATGCTCCAGCCGCAGGAGATCCTCTACGGCACGGAGGACGGCCTGGTCAGCTCCTCCGAGGCCCTCCTCACCGGCGCGTGGCGCACGTCGAAGATCTTCATCCTGTATCCGAACGGCCTGCGCGTCTGGGTCAACGGCAACGCGAAGGAGTCCTGGCCGATCGCCGGGGGCGCCCACCATCTGCCGCCGTTCGGCTGGCTGGCCATCGGGATGGACGGCTTCTTCGAAAGCTCGGAGACGCTCAACGGCAAGCGCTGCGACCGCGTCGCCTCGCCCGAGCTGATCTTCGTGGATGGCCGGGGCGTCTGGCGCAGCTTCCACGGGCTCGGCGTATCCGGCAGCGTCGCCGTGCGGCGCCCCAGGCAGGGCGTGGGCCTCTCGATCATCACCGTCGAGGGCGTGGACCGGCTCACGATCATGGAGCCCGAGGGCACGTTCGCCCCGGACGACGTGCGGACGGCCATCCGGTTCGTGGCGCTCTCGCACATGCTCGTCGTGCGGGCGTTCGATGAGAGCGGCGCGAACCTCGGCGAGGTCACGACGCGGCGCACCGATTCCGGTTGGGAGATCCGCCCGCCGGTATCGGCTGTCCGACTGGACATCGGGCTCATCACACGATAGAAATGCCGTGTGCATGAATCGCCTGGTAGGGTGTGCTCCGCACACCAATACCCGGGCGATGAAGAATGAAGACGGTGTGCGAAGCACACCCTACCGACTGAGGACGACAGGTGGCAACGTCAAGGCCGAAGGCCTTGGTTTGTAGTGTGCCCGTAAGAGCATAAAACAGCGTCTGACGACGCCACTACCAA
>VGYL01000272.1 GCA_016872975.1 Planctomycetota bacterium | reverse complement strand
TGTACGCCTCGCTCATGTACCGACTGCAGTCTGTGGGAGATGATCAACGGGCTTCCGCGCTCTCCGTCGTCAAACCGGCCGGGTCCGGCGAAGCAATCCACAATGAGAATGGGCCTTCGCAGTTTCGCGACTTTCGCTAGGTAAGGTTCGAGGTAGTAGTCGAGGATGAGGTCCTTGTACCTTGACCAGGGTTTCTTCTCATGGAAGAATTCCAGCGCATCTGCCACGTGTGATTTCCCTCCGCTTTTGACATTGTGCGTCCACAGGTATTTCGTCCCAGGTTCTGTCCCCCAACATCCGGCCGTTCGCCTTCTTGTTGATGCCGCCCCACTGCTTGAAAAAGAACGGGATCTTTTCGACGAGGCACCGATCCCGGATATCCGTTACCCATTCACCTTGCATGGGACGAGCACCGGGGCCGGACTCGCCACCGACGATGGCCCAGTTGATGCCATCGAGGCTAACGTGCGACACGGGACCGATCAGAGGTTCAAAGGAAATGAACTTCACGGCCGCCGCGGTCTCTTTCAAGTGCTCGATTCGGGAGGCATAATCGCTGTCTTCTACGCTCACGCCCATCCAGACGTTGTCGGGCCAGGGGAGTTGGGGGCTGAGTTGGGCGAGTCGCTCCGAGCGTTTGGTCAAGATCTGGAAGCAATGCTGCGGTGCCCGCCGCATCACGCCGAAGACCTTCAGAATGAATTCGAGCGGGACGTCCTTGTGGAATAGATCGCTCATCGAATTGACGAAGATCATGCGCGGCTGCCGCCAGCGCACGGGGATCTCCAGCATGTGTGGATGGAGGGTAAGCCGAAAGCCGTTGCAGTAGTTGGGCTGGCCCATGGCGCGGAGTCGCTTCGCCATGCGCTCCGCATAGCAGTTCAGACAGCCCGGGCTGATCTTCGTGCAGCCGGTCACCGGGTTCCAGGTGCACTCCGTCCACTCGATTTTCGAGTTCGCCGCCATCCGCCTGCCTTTCGGGTTTTGGTGCGATTGTAGCCGCAGGCAACCGCAGAGTCAACTGCGCACGCCACGCGGAAGGGGCAATGACAGGTGAGCATGACCATCCGATGACGAAGCGGTGCGTGGTACGCACCCTACGGGCCCATTTGTAGTACTGCGTCCATCCCCAAATGGTGGGTGGCAGCGGCAAGGCCGTAGGCTCTGCGCAGGTCTTGCCGATGGCGGATGCGCAAGACCATCGGCAAGCTCCGAAGACTCCGCTTGCCGCTGCCACCCAGTCGGCTTCCTGGTGGGGCAAGCCCCACCCTACAACTGGATAGTGCAGCAGGGTGCGTACCACGCACCGCCTTCATCGGATTTCCGGTCCGCGTGCGGCGCGCTGTCAGAAGCTGTAACGGACGCCGGCGTAGACGTTGGTGTTGTGGTGGAACTGGTTGAAGAAGGTGTGACGCTCTTCGCCGAAGAAGACGTTGGCGCCGATCTCGTACATCAACTGGTCGCTGGCCTTGTAGTTGACGATCGGACGCAGGTAGACGTCCTGGTCCGAGGGCGAGTAATAGGCGAAGAGCGACAGCATCAGGTTCTGGTTCATCAACAACTGCGTCAGGCGCAGGCTCGTGACGTGGCGGAACTCATCCCGCGCCGGGCTGCCGGGGAAGAGGCCCGCCTGGTACGCGCCGTAATCGAGCATCTGCTCGACGTAGTACTGGACGCCGACCGTGAAGTCGCGGGCGACCTCCTGCGTATAGCCGAGCAGGTAGCGCATCTCGGAGTCGTTGATCAGCGGATTGGTGCCGGCGCGGTCGTCGGCGGAATCGTAGTAGCCGATCTCCGCGTTGCCGATCCCCTTGCCGACCGTGCCGCGAATGCTGGCCCCGTAGACGTGCAGTTCGGGGAAGATGGCGGCGCTCAGCGTCGGGTTGAAGCCGGCGGGGCTCTTCCAGTAGCCCCAGTAAGCGTAGAGGGCCAGCTCATAATTGCTGATGTTGCGGTAGAGGCGCAGCGCGAGTTCGTCGTCCTCGAAGAAGTCGTTGGGTCGCTCGACCCGCAGCACGTCGTTTTCGCCCGCACGGCGGCCGAGGATCGGGTTGAAGTAGGAGAGCCGCTCGCCGGTGAGGTAGCGGTCCGGGTCGAACTGGGGCGTGTAGACGACATCGAGGTTCGCCAGATCGGAGAACAGGCTCACCTTCACCGCGTCGGAGGGCGCCTTGAGGTACTCGGTGTCCCGGCCGATGAAGAAGGACACCCAATCCTTGGGGAACAGGTCGTTGATGAAGATCAGGTCGCCCGTACCCCAGGTCAGGACCTGGCGGCCGAGCTTGAGGTCCAGGCGATCCGTGGGGCGCAGGAAGAGATTCGCCTCGCGCAGATCGAACTCGATCCTCTCCGTGACGAGGTCGCCGTAGACATCGCCCTTGACCTTGACGTCGCCCCAGTCGCGCGGGGCGAAGAGATCGAACTGGTAGCGGGCCTCGCCGATGGTCAGATCTTTGCTCTGATGGGGATCGTCCCGAAGCCGGGTGCCGGCGCGGGCTTCGTAGAAGCCGTGGTATTCGATGTCGAGCTTCTCGAAGAGCTCGCGGACGGGATTCCGCCGTTCCGGCGGCTCCAGCGACTCGTTCGGCTCCTGCTGTGCCGGCGCGGGGAAGGCAAAGCTCGCGACGAGCAGAATCGCCAAGATCCAGATACGTCGGTGCGATTGCAGTCTCCCCAAGGATGTGCGAAAAGCCGGCATTCTCTGGGTGGCATCGTCAAGCGGAGTCTGGGCTCCCAAGCGCGATTCATCGCGATTGGGAACCCTCTTCGGAGCTTGGCGATGGCGAATTTCCCGTGCGCCGGACCATCGCCAAGGCCTACCGGCCTTGACGATGCCACCCTTTTCACACGCCTTCTGAGGAGGAGCCGCGTCGTTTCCGAGTGGCAGCGTCAGGGCCGAAGGCCTTGGTTGGTAGTGTGCTCGTAAGAGCATAGGAAGAAAACGCCTTGCGGCGTCACTACAAACGCGCTCGATGCTGCCACTCGTCCAAGCGCGGGCGGGACGCCCGCGACAGGTCGGATATGCTCTTACGAGCACACTACGAACCTGAGCTTTCCCGGCCGCTGCCATCCAGCGCCGGAGCGTGTGCCAACCGAGACGTACGGGCCGCAAGCAACGCTGCGCAGTCGTCATTTCGTGACCTCCTGCGGCGGGCGGCGGAGGTAGCGCTCCTCGAAGATCTCGCCGACGCCGATGTTGTAGCGGACGTTGCTGAAGGTCATTTCCGTCTTGCTGCCGCTCTTATGGTCCTGGACGACGGACTGCGTGACGGTCGGGAAGCCCTGGATCGTCTCGACCTTCGTCGACTCGATCGTGCGATAGAGCTTGCCCTGCTTGTCGTAGAACTCCATCTTCATGGGAATGAACGTCGTCTTGTCGATGGCGACGTTGTAATAGCCGAACTCCACTGTCTCGGGCTTCTTCGGAACGTTCTTGATCACATAGTGCGTCTCGGTCGTCTGCGCCAGCTCGTGGGTGTCCTCCTCGAGGCTGCGTCCGGAGACATCCTCATAGAGGAAGTCCGAGCCGACGAAGCTCGTGCGCTTGTCGCCGGCGGCGATCCGTCGGACCAGGTCCAGGGCCGGCAGGTAGAGCCAGCGGTCGTCGTCCTTGCCCGTGCCGGCGTGCTTGTGCACCATGTAGGCCATCCGCCGCACGTCGGCGGGCCGCTGGAAGTACACGAAGTACTTCTGGTCGCCGCCGTCCTGCACGTCCTTGCGGACGATGTTGAACACGCGCTCGCCGGTCCGGCCGCCTTTGGCGGTGATTACCATGCGGACCGTGGCCCGGCCGTCGTCGCCCTGGTAATAGGCGGCGACGTTGGCCTTGTTGACAATGGTCTGGACATCCGGGGCCTCCTGGGCCCGGGCGGTGACCGGCGCCGCCAGAGCCGTACCCAAGGAAAGAAGCAGTACCGTCACACTCATTTTGCGCAACATGTGACACCTCCCGTGCAATCAGCCTGGCTCTTAACCCCCAGCTTCCGGAGCAACGTTATCATCGGGCACCAATCGGTGAACGCCGACTGAAGCAGGTTCGCCCCGACGAAACCGGTGAATAGCAGCCAGTACGGTGAATGATAGTGGGCCAACAGAACACTCAGCAGGACAAACGAACCTGCAATTCCTCGAAGCGATCTTTCTACCGTCATCATTGTGTCTCCTTGTACGTTTCAAGCGGGGGAGCCTTCGGCAACCGGTTGTTTGCCTTTGCCACCCGCGGTGATGGACTCGAGTCCCTGGGGCTCCGTCGCGCGGCACGCCTGCCGGCGCGCGAGCAAGCGGCAGGTCAGCGTCAGCGCCGGCACTGCGATGAGGCTGACCACCAGCAGAACGCTCCAGCGGAAACCCCAGTACTGTTGGACGTTCAGCGTCACCAGGAGGACCGTGGCGCTCGACAAGACCGCGCAGTAGGCACAGTCGCAGGTCGCCGACCGCGGGGCCAGGGCGGTCTTGAACATCCGTGTCTCGGCCACGCGCAGGATGGCGGGCAGGACGATCAGCGTCACGGCGCCGGACAGGGCCATGATGGCGCAGAGGAAGATGCCGACCGTCTTGTAGGGCACCAGCGGGGCCGCCAGCAGGGGCAGAAAGCCGATGGCGATGACCAGGACGTTGCGGCTGATCGCCCTGGCGGGCTCGCCGAACATCTCCGCGGCACTGGCCTTCCAAGAACCCGTTTCCCGGTAGCCGGCCCGGGCCCGCTCCAGGAAATGGATGGCGAAATCCACCGCCATGCCCAGCGTCAGGGCGCTGAGCACCGCCACCGGCATGTCGTAGTCCTTGCCGGCCAGACCGATCAGGCCGTAGATCACGAGGATCGTGATCGACAGCGGGACCATGCAGACCAGTCCCCACAGGACCGAACGGAACATGATCGCCATCATCACGAACACGATGAGGAAGGCGCCCAGCAGCGACTGGAGCATGCCCCAGACCATCTTCTGCTGCCAGACGATGTTGATGTAGGTCATGCCCGCCCAGTTGTGGCCGATCGGCGCCGGCGGCGGGTTCTTGCGGAAGAACTCCTCGACCGCCGCGACAACCTGCTCCATGTCCTTGTTGTCGCCGCTCTTGAGCTGGAGCCAGAGATTGGCCTTGTCCAGATCGGGGGTCACGAAGTGCCACAAGTCCTCCGGCCGGTGACTGCTCTGGAATTGCAGCAGGCTCTGGGCGACGGCGGCGCTCGTGTCCGGAATGCGGTAGCTTTCGGGCCGGCCGTCGATCAGCTCCTGGTAGACCTTCTTGACGATGCCTGCGACGGAGTTGCTCTTGCCGACCAGGCCGGTAGCCTGGAGATGGTCCTCCAGCTCGTCCATGTAGCGCAGCGCCTGGGGCTGCTTGAAGAGCTTCAACTGCTCCTTCTGCAGCTCGAAGAAGTCCGCCAGCTCGTCCCAGGCCTCGGCCGTCTCCGCTACAGCAGATGTCTGCTGTGCGCGGGCATGGTCGGCCAGCTTGTCGAGGAGTGCTGCCTTGGTGACCTGGGTCGAGGCGCTGTCGATGAGGATTCTGTCCGCGGCGGCCAGGGTACTCTGGGCCAGGTGCGAACCGAACTCTTCCGTTTTCTGGAGGAGTTGGCGGCGCAGGTCGGCGACGTATTCAGTGGTCACGTTCGGGTCGCTCCGATCTTCGAGGACCAGGTAGGCCATGTAGGTGCCGGCGAAGTGCTGGTTCAACTCCCGGTCGGCCTGGCGGATCGGGTGGCTCCGGGCGAACCACTTGATCGGGTTGTCATTGATCCGGATCCGGGTGATGCCATAGACAGCCACCGCGGCGGCCACGACGGTAACGATCAGGATCGGCTTGGCCGCGCCGTAGGTGAGCCCACCGGTGCCGTGGAGCAGCCGTGTCAGCCACGTCCCTTTCTCCTCGTGCTTGGCCGCCGCCCCGAAGTTGGCGAGCTTCTTCTCGTCGAGGAACATGATGTAGGCGGGGACGAACGTGATCGTGAAGACCCAGGCGACCATGATGCCCACGGCCACGAACACGCCGAAGACCTGCACCGGCGGGATCGGCGTCAGGGCCAGCGAAGCAAAGCCCGCCGCGGAGGTCAGCGAGGTGTAGAGCATCGGCATGAACAGGGCGCCCATGACCTCGACCGTCGTCTGCCGGCGGCCTTTGTCCTTCGTGTACCGGTCGAAGAACTCCGACAGGATGTGCACCGAGTCCACCACCGCGATCGGCATCAGGAAGATCGGGATCATCGAGCTCATAATGTGCACCGGGAAGCCCAGGCCGATCAGCAGGCCCATCGTCGCGAGCACCGTGACCATGGCGATGATCATCGGTGAGATAATCAGCACGAGCTTGCGGAAGAAGATCAGCATCAGGATGAAAATCGTCAGCATGGCCAGGGGAGCCGAAATCGCCATCTGGATGAACATCTCGTAGCCGAATGTGTCCTCGGCGACCGGCAGGCCGGTGATGTGGTACTCGTCATCGCCCTGGAATGTCGCGATCTTGCGGTTGAGCTCCTTGTAGACGCGGTGGCTCAGGTCCTTGCTGGTCAGCGGCAGGTAGAGACTGATCGCCTTGCCGTCCCCGGAGACGACGGTGTCCTTGAGCAGGGGGTTGGACAGGGCCTTGTCGCGGATGGCGAGGGCCTCGGCGGGCGTCTGCGGCGGCTCGGGCATCAGCCACTCGAACCGGATCACGCCCGGGCCGTCCTGGCTGATGTGGTCCACCAGCGAGGGGGCCAGCAGGTCCACCTCGACGACGCCGATGGTGGTGTTCGGATCCGCGGGGCTGGGCCATTGGAGGCCCTGGGCGTGTTCGGTCAACTCGTGGATCCGCCGCAGGGAGCCGGGGTTGAAGACCCCGTTGGGGTCCTTGTTGTTGACGACACCGACGACCACGATGTCGCTGAGGGCGAAGTCCTTCTTGGTCTGGTGGTCAAAGATGCGGACGGCCTCGTCCTCGGAGAGCATGTTCTCCGGGTCGGTGTCCACCCGGATCAGCGGAATGAAGGCCGCCAGCGCCAACGTGAACGCCACCATGACGCCGGTGACCAGCTTGGGGTGATCGAGCGAGAATTCGACGAGCTTGCGTTTGAGGTCCATACAGTCGGTCCCAAAAAATGTGCCCTACAGCCTCTATCAGAATGAACCCGGATATGTCATTGCGAGGAGCGCAGCGACGAAGCAATCTCAATCCCATGGCTGGGAGATTGCTTCGCTCCGCTCGCAATGACATGGAAGTGGTTGCCATTCTGTTCAAGGCCCTTATGGCTCCGGTGAGCCTTCCCCTGATTCATCGTCTGCTGCGTTTCTTCGCGTCGCAATGGTTGTAGATGCAATCGAGCAATCGGATGACGTTGAAATTGTGGAGGCGGTAGTAGACCTTGGCGCCGTCCCGCCGCGACGCCAGCACGCCTTTGCCTTTCATCAGAGTGAGCTGCTGGCTGGTGATGGCCTGTTTTTCCCCGACGGCCTCCACGATCTCCCCGACACTGCGCTCCCCCTGTTGCAGCAGCTCCACGATTTGCAGGCGCAGCGGGTGGGCCATCGCCTTGAGCACCTCCGCCGCATGTTCCGCCAGTTCGTGATCCATATCCGGGCCCCTGATATATCTGAATTCTACTATATTTGTATATTACTATATATCACGCGGCGGGTTCATCCGGCACCAGGATTTTTGTTGATCTTCCGCAAGTTTTTTCGCGTTCCCCGGAAAACGCCAAACCGTCGGCCCCGTGGATGGCTCGGTTCGTAGTGTGCTCGTAAGAGCATACCGGGACGTCAGACATAAAAACAACGACCCGGTAGAAAGCCAAGAGAGAGGAAGCCACAGAGGTCACAGAGGACACAGAGAAGAAGGTGGGAAGGTAGGAAGGTAAGAAGGTAAGAAGGCGGGAGGCGGCTGCGCCGTTCTTGCCCTCCTACCTTCCTCCCCTCCTACCATCTTACCTTCTGATTCCCATGCCTTCCCTTGTCTCTGTGCTCTCTGTGGCCCAAACATGGTTTGGCCTTAAAGCGGATCATTGTATAAGAGAAGGAGGCAGATGCGGCGCGCTGTCTCCCTGTCTATGCTCTGACGAGCACACTACGAACGCGTCATTTGCCGGGGTACTTCTTCAGGCACAGGAACCAGTCGAGACACCGATAGTCCGTGCCGGCCTTCTCCACCCGTTCCTCCGCCTGGCCGCAGGAGCCGGGCGGGGGAAT
>VGYL01000271.1 GCA_016872975.1 Planctomycetota bacterium | reverse complement strand
CTCGCCGCCCAGAACCTGCCGGCGCTGTACGTGCACGGCCATCTTCTCATCGAGAACGTCAATGACCTGCGGATCGACGGGCTGGTCGTGGCCAACCAGGACATTCGTATCAGCGCGGCGGCATCCGACGTGGTCGTGGAGGGGGCGCTGTTCGTGGGAGGGGCGCTGTTGGAAACCACGGTGGATACCTCCGGCCGCACCGGGCTGCTCCGCGGGAATCCGACCTGGACCACCGGCGTGCTGGGCGGGGCCCTGCAACTCGACGGCGTGGACGACTACGTCGATTGCGGCACGAATCCGGACTACGATCTCTCCGCCCGGATCACCGTGGCCGCCTGGGTCAACACGAACGATGCCGGCGACGGCCGGCACCATCCGTATGTGACCAAGGGCGACCGCACCTATGCCCTCAGACACCGCCACCTGCCGGGCGACCCGAGCAATTTCCTCGAATTCTTCATCTATGATGGGACCTGGCGCTCCGCTTTGTTCCCTGTCGACGCGTCCTTCAACGGCGAATGGCATCACGTGGCCGGCACCTATGACGGCGCAAATGTTAAGCTTTATATCGACGGCATCCTGCGGGCGACGACGCCCCATACCGGGACGATCGCGGTTCGGCCGGAGCAGCCGCTCTACCTCGGCGCCAACAGTGAGTGGCCCGACCGGTTCTACCAGGGCGCGATCGATGACGTGCGGATCTACAACAGCGCCCTCGATGGGACGTCGATCAACAACGTCAAAGCCGGTCAAGCGGTCACCGCGGGTCTCGTGACGCGCTGGACCCTGGATGAGTCCGGGTCCGGTCTGACCATCATCGCCAACCCCAGGAAAGCGGCGATTGTCGCGGGGATGCCCTGGAGCCAGACGTATTGGAGTCCGGCGGCCGGCAGCTTCTTCCGCAGCATCGGGAGGCCATAGCAACGGGGCAGAGTATGAACCAAGGGAGGCAAGACGCCGGCACGGTTATCGGCTGTGCGTGCCGAAGGGAGAAAAATCCTGGCGCGAGGGCCGGGACGCCGCACCGACTTTGCGGACCTGTCCCTCCGTCCCGCGACGGGCGAACTGGCCGGCAGAGTCCTGGGCGAGCGGGTCTTTCGGGACCCGCGCTGCCGGGAGGAGCGGATGTTCCGGCTGTATCGGCGCGGAGCGAAAGCCGCACGGATATGGGACGGCGGGTCGCGCCGTCAGTCCGCGTCGGAAGGCAGGATCAAGGGCGGACGGGAGTAAAGCCAAACTGACAACGGACCGAATGAACGAACGGAGGTAGGGTTAGAATGTGCCGAAATGCAGTACCGATAATCGCTCGACACGGATTCACGATGATCGAGTTGCTGGTCGTGATGGCGATCCTCGCCATTGCCGCCGCGATCGCCGTGCCGATGATCTCCAATGCCGGGAGCATGCAGCTCCGATCCGCCGTGACCATGGTGGCGGCCGACCTGGAGTACGCCAAGAGCATGTCCATCAGCCGGGGGCAGAAGTACGCCGTCGTTTTCGACAAAGCCAACGAAACGTATCAGATCACCGATGAAAGTGAAACCACGATTCCTCATCCCGTGAAAAAGGGATCCTTCTATATCATCGATTTCCGCGCCGACAGCCGGCTCGCCCAGGTGGACATCGTCGATGTCAGTTTCGACGGCGCGTCCGCGGTCAGTTTTGACTACCTGGGGAGTCCCTACAGCGGCGCGGCCCGGTTGAACAGCGGCGCGATCATGCTGCGGGCGGGGGGAGTGACCCGGACCGTGACGGTGGAAGCCGTCACCGGGTATATCTCGGTCTCGAATTAGGTCGAATGATCCTTATGTTGACCGCCAATTGGATAGCGACGAACCACCGAATCCAGCCGATCGGCCTGGACATCGGGCACAGCAGCCTGAAGATGGTCCAACTGGTCATCCGCGAGGGCAAGCTGAAAGTGCAGGCGGCCCGGAAGACCGGGCTGGACGCCGGGGCGACCCGCAGCGAGCCGGAGCGGGAAAAGGCGATCGTCGCGGCGATTCGACGCCTGCTCGCGGAGGGCCAGTTCCGCGGCCAGAACGTGATTTCCGCCTTGCCGGTGGACAAAGTGCGCATCACCTCGGTGCGGTTGCCGGAAACCGAGATCGATCAGGCCGACAAGATCCTGCGCCGGGAGGCGGCGGAACGGTTCGATCTGGATCCGGCGCACGGCGCGGTCGACTACCTTCTGGCGGGCAGCGTGCGGCAGGGCGATGACGTCAAGAACGAGTACATCCTGTTTGCCGTGGACCATGCCACGGTGGAGGCCCACATTCGCCTGCTGGAGGACGCCGGACTCGCGCCCGCGGCCATCGATGCGCCGCCCTGTGCCTTGTTCCGTACCTTCGAGCGGACCCTGCGCCGGCAGGAGGACAGAGAGAGAACCGTCATTTTCATTGACGTCGGCTATCGCCATACCACCGTGGTCTTTGGCCGCGCCGGGGAAATCTGCTTTGTCAAACAGATCGGCGTCGGGATGGGGCAGTTCAACGTGGAAGTCGCTTCCGCCTTGGGGATTGCCGGCCCGGAGGCCGAGTCGTTTCGTCTGCGCTTGCAGCGGGACGAGGCGATCGATCCGGCCATGCGCCGCCAGATGGTCGATGCACTGAACCTGGTGTCCGAGCAGTTGGCCGGCGAGATTTCGCTGTGCCTGCGCTATTATACGGTCACGTTCCGCGGCAAGCGGGTGGAACGGGCGATCATCGCCGGGGGCGGGGCGCACGAGCCGGTGTTGCGGGACGTCCTGCGGCGCCATCTGTCGATGGAGGTGGAAGTGGCGGCGCCGCTGCGCGGCCTGGATCTGCCCGTCGACCGCATGGGTCGGGAAGGCCCGCAGGGCTTCGCCGATCTGGCCTTGGCCGTGGGACTGAGTCTCAAGGGCTGGGACGCCTCCGTCCCGGAAGAGGAAACGGGCGTGGCGCCGGAGCCGGTGCCGGAGGGGGCGTGCCCATGAAAGAGCTCGATTTCCTCCCGCAGTGGTACAAGGACAACAAGCGCCGTCACTCGCACGTGCGGCGGCAGTATATCGCCCTGGCGGCCGTCTTCCTCGTGATGATGGCGTTCAACGTGACGGCGACCCATCGGGCCAGCCGCGCGGCGGCGCGCGTGGCGAGTCTGGAGAATCAACGGGTCTGCGCCGAGGCGGTGGTCCATGAATTCGGCACGCTGACCCAGAAACTCAACGGGCTGAAAGCCCGCGCGCGCCTGGTCGAGCAGATGGATGCCCGCGTGGACGTGGCAGCCATTCTGGCCGAGCTGAGTCGGGTCGTCGCGGACTCGATCGTCTTGCGGAAGGTGGAGATTCTGGCGGAGCCGTTTGACGCGGCCCAGGACAAGGGGCGGGTCGCAGGCCCGGCAGTACGGCTGGCCGGCCAGGCCGCTCCGGCGGGCAAGGGGCTCCCCCTGGGTCCCGTCAAGGCGCGGGTCGTCCTGACCGGCGTGGCGGCGCATTCGGGGGATGTGCCCGATCTGGTCTGCCGGCTGGATGCTTCCCCGTATTTCCAGCGGGTCCGCCCCTCGTTCTACGGCAACGCCCGAGGCCCGGCCGGTCCGGGACCCGCCGCGCCCCGCGAGGGCGCCGCCAAGACGACGGTGGCCGCCGGAATGACGGAATTTGAAGTGGTCTGCTATTTGGCCAATTACAAGGAAACCGCAGAATGACGAACGGCGCCGGTTCCAGAGTGTCGCATCGCAGACAGCAGATGTGGGTGTACGTCATCACCGGGCTGTTCGTCTGTGATTTCATCTTGTGCGGGTATATTCCCTCGCAGCAACGACTGGTGTTTCTCCAACGCGCCAAAGCGCAACAGCGGCAGATCATCGACATGGCGGCTGCCCAGAGCGCCGAGCTGGCGGGCCTCGAGCGGCGGGTGCGCGGGATGGAAACCGCGGTGGAGGGGTTTGACCACCGGGTGCCGGCAGAGAGGGCCCTCGGCACGTTTCTGCTGCAGATCGGCAGCCTCATGAAAGACTTTAGGTTGATCGATCAGGACGTCGTGCCCGGGAAGGAGTTGAAAACCGAGGATCTGCACTGCATTCCCATCTACGTAGCGTGCAAGGGGACGTTGACAGACATCTTCGGTTTCTTCGCGCGACTCCAGTCGCTGGACCGGCTGGTGCGCATTGAGCGGGTCACGCTGGAGAATGATACCGAGCTGACCGGGCGGGTCAGTCTGCGGCTGGAAGCGGTCATCTTCGAACAGGCGGCCAAGCCGCGCGGCGGCGAGGGATTAGCCGAAGCGAAATCGGCAGGAGGGGGGCGCCATGGCGCATAGCCGCAAGATCACCCTGCCATGGGCGAACTCGCTTCTCGAGCGGCTGCGGATGGGGGGGCGCAAGACGGCCGTGGCCGGCGCGCTGATTTTGATCATGCTGTTCATGTGGATCCGCGTGCTGGTCGGACATCGGCCCGCCGCGGCCGCCGCCGCGCCACCACCGCGACCGGCCGAAACCCCGGCGCAGAGGGCACCGGTGCAGAGAACGCTGGTGGAGCTGCCCAAACTGCCCGGTCGGCACGACGCCATCCAACGAGATTTCTTTGCCATCCAGGATTCCAGCTATTTCCGGCGGCAGGCCGCCGGTCGCAATACAGGCACTGAAACAGAAGTATCTTTGACCTTTACCCCTGATGCTCCAGAAGTGATCCAACGAGCCGCACGGATGTTGAAGCTGGAAGCGGTGCTGTGGAGTGACAGTCCCAGCGCTTTCCTCAACGACCGGCTGCTCACCGTCGGGGACAGGCTCCTGGTGAAGAGCGGCGCCGCGTCCTTCGAATTTGAAGTGCTGCAAATCCATGTCGATTCAGTGCTTGTGGAATGTAGAGGCGTACAATTGGCCGTGAAATTGGCCCAGTACGTCGACGTCAGCAATTGATCGGTTTGTGTGCAAACGATGCGGGTGCCCGTACCGCTTGACGGGGGCAACCGGAGAACAGGAGAAAACTATGTTTCAGGACATACGTATGAACCAGGTGTCACGCGCCGGGAGAGGCCGGGGGCTGGCGGCCCTCCTTCTTCTGGCGTTGGCCGCGGGGTCGATGGCCACCGCGCAATCCAGTCCGGCGCCGGTCGATCCTTTGGCCGAAGTCAACGGGCCGCGAATCGACCCGAACCAGGCCCAGGTGGACCCCACCAGCGGTCTGATCCGATTCATCGCGTTTCAAAAGGACATGAACATCAAAGACAGCCTGCGGCTGTTGGCCGCGCTGTGCAAGAAGAACATCGTGCCCAGTGCGGGCGTCGAGGGCCCTCTGACAGTCAGCCGGCTCTACAATGTGACGTTCGAGAAGGCCCTGGCGGCGGTCCTGGGCAACAGCTTCAAGCACGAGATCGACGGCGACTTCGTGCGGGTCTACACCGCCGAGGAGTACCGCAAGATCAAGGAGGACCCCGCCCGGATGGTGCACAAGGTCATCACCCTGTACTACATGACGGCGGAAGAGGCGCTGAAGCTTCTTCAGCCGGTTCTGAGCGGCGCCCCGTCCGCCAAAATCACAGCGACCAGTCCCGCGCAGAAGAGCATTTCCGGCGGCGGCGGCGGCAGCAGCGGCAGCAGTGGCGGACTCAGCTCGAGCGGCGGCGGCAACGACCCGGCGAATCATGACATGATCGTCATCTTCGACTATCCCGAGAACATCGAGAGAGCCGAACAGGTGATCCGCCAACTGGACACGCGGCCCAAGCAGGTCCTCATCGAGGCCACCATTCTGGCCGCCCGTCTGACCGAGGAGATGCAGTTCGGCATCGACTGGAACCTGCTGTCGGGTCTGCCCGTGACCAGCGGGGTCATCGCGAGCGGGGCCGGCATCGGCACGCCGATCGAGACGTTCGGCTTTGCCCGGCCGGCCGGCAGCACCGGGCTGACGGCGGGTTTCGCGGCGGGCAACGTCCGGGCGGTCATCACGGCCCTCGAGGCGATCACGGACACGACCCTCCTGGCGAATCCCAAGATCCTCGCGGTCAACAAGCAGGAAGGCCAGTTGCTGATCGGTCGCAAGCTTGGCTATGAGGATACGTCGACCACCACCCTGACGGGCGGGACGACGGCCTCGACGGCCTTCCTGGAGACCGGTACCCGCCTGGTGTTCCGGCCCTACATCGGCGACGATGGCTACATCCGCATGGATATCTATCCCAAAGACAGCGACGGCAGCCTGCAGGCGAACGGCAAGCCCATCGAAGACACCACGGAACTGAGGACCAACGTCGTGGTCAAGGACGGCGAAACCGTGGTGATCGGGGGGCTGTTCCGCGACAGCATCATCGCCGGCAAGAGCCAAGTGCCGGTCCTGGGGAATCTCCCCGTGGTCGGCACCCTGTTCCGCGGCAAGCGGGATACCGTCAAACGCGAAGAGGTCATCATCATCCTGACGCCTCATATCATTCATGAGCCTTCGCAGACGCGCCCGGAAGAGCGCCTCGCCGACATCCGTATCAAGAGAGATGCGGCGGTGGACAGCCTCGAGGCGATTGACGCCGCCCGGATCGCGGAAGAAGCCTACGCCAAGGCCGCCAGGCATTATCTGGAAGGCCAGGTCGACAAGGCACTCTTCCATCTGCGAATCGCCCTGACGGCACGGCCGACGTATCTGGAGGCTCTGCGGCTGCGGGAACGGATCATTGTCGAGACCGACCCGGAACAGTTCCGCCGGCTCGACAGCATCGCGGCCCAGGAGGTTGGCAAACAGGATACCCAAGGGTGGTCGAGACGTTGACGGATGTCCCGTGCGTGAGGCTCGAGGACATTCAACCGATAAGGTCTCGGAGGAGTCGTGGTGAGAGGGCAACGAAGCATCATCTGGAGCGCCGCGGCGGCCCTGGCCGCGCTGCTGATCGCGGTTCTGGCCCTGTGGCAGGGGACCGCGATCAGCTTGCGGCCCTGGATGGCTTTGCTGTGCCTCGCCGCCTACGGTGCGGGAGCTGTGGGCGTGATCGTCCTCGGCCTCGGCGGCAGTCGAGCCGCTGGGGTGATCACGTCCATGGCCGCACGGCTCGACCGTTTGGCGGAGAAGGACCGGAGGGGGCAACAGCTTCAGGAAGAGCTCAACGATCTCCGGGTCCGCTGCCGGCTTTCCGAGCGCCAGAAGCGGCATGTGGAAGCCATTCTGTACAGTCTGCGGGACGCGGTTCTGGTCGTGGACGGCTCGGACCGGCTCCTGATGGCGAATGAGCCGGCGGCGAGTCTCTTCGGATTCGACGCGGCACAGGCACAGTACCGGCCTCTGGCCGAGGTGCTGGGGCCGGCCCACGGCGAATTCGTCGAGCTTCTGCGGCAAAGCCGGCGCCACCGCACGGAGGCGACGAAACGGGAATTGCAGTTCGCGCGGGCGGATCGCCCCCGGACGTTCGAGACGATCATCGCGTGCGTGCAGGAGGACGGGAAGGCTTCCGGCGTCGTGGCCGTGCTCCACGACGTGACGAAGGAGAAGGAAGTGTCCCAGATGAAGAACGACTTCGTCAGCCACGTCTCCCACGAGTTGAAGACGCCGCTGGCCTCCATCACGGCGTATTCCGAAATGCTGGCCGACGGCGAGGCCGACGACGAGGAGACCCGCAAGGAGTTTTACGCGATCATTCAGAGCCAGGCCCAGAGGCTCAACCGGCTGATCGAGGACATCCTGAATGTCTCCCGGATCGAGTCGGGCCTCATCAAGGTCCGCAAGGAACAGGCGAGCCTGACGATTCTGATCGAAGAGCAGATGCAGATGATTCGCAGCTACGCCGAGGAAAAGAGCATCACGGTGACCAGCGGACGCCCGATCGTTTACGATCAGGTGCACGTCGATCGGGACATGATGTCCCAGGTCGTCATCAATCTATTGAGCAACGCCGTGAAGTATACCCCGTCCGGCGGCCGGGTGACCGTGGGAACGGAGGTGGACGAGGCCGCCCGGTGCGTGCGGGTGACCGTGACCGATACCGGCGCGGGAATCCCGGCCGAGGAGATCGGCCACCTGTTCGAGAAGTTCTACCGCGTCAGCGCCAACAACAAACTGGCCAAGGGGACCGGCCTGGGTCTAAACCTGGTGAAACAAATCGTCGAAAAAATACACGGCGGCCGCGTGTTCGTCAGCAGCACCGTGGGCGTCGGCAGCACGTTCGGGTTCGAGCTGCCCTTGGCGACCGCCGCCGAAGTTGCCGCCGCATGAAGGGAGGGAATGGTGAAA
>VGYL01000270.1 GCA_016872975.1 Planctomycetota bacterium | reverse complement strand
CCGCGACGCCGAGACCGCCTGGATCGCCATCGAAGCCGGCCTGACCGGCCATCTCCTGATGAGCACGATGCATAGCGGCACCCCCGCCGGCGCCCTGCTGCGCCTGCTGGAGATGGGGATCGAGCCATACCAGGTGACCTCCAGCATCTCGGCGGTCGTCAGTCAGCGCCTGGTGCGGCGGCTCTGCGACGAATGCAAGCGGATGGCGCCGGGCGGCGACTTCGAGCCGGTCGGCTGTGAGGCCTGCCTCGGAACCGGTTTCCGCGGCCGGACGCTGATTGCCGAGATGGTCCGCCTGGACAGCGACCTGCGCCAGGCCCTGCTCGCCAAAGCCGATCTTGAGGAGCTGGAAGCCCTGCTCAGAGACAAAGGGCATGTGTCGATTCTGCAAAACGGCCGTCGCCTCGTGGAATCCGGCCTGACCTCCAGGGCCGAGCTGAACAAGACCTGCGGCGAGGTTGTGCACGGTGAATGAGCGATTTCTCCAGGGTGAATCGATGCCGACCGCAACACACCGATGGGCTGTTGTGACGTTGGCGCTCTGTGCGTGCGCGTTTGGGTTGGCCGCCGAGTCGCAGAAGACACGTATCTGCGGCTGGGTCGTGGACGATTCGGCCCAACCGGTCGCAGGGGCCGAGGTGGCCGTCTATGAGCGATTCCGCGATGCCTCGACGCGCCATGACGTGGCGCGGCCGCGAGGCGAGATTGCCGCAACCGACAGGAGTGGCCGGTTCACCCTCGCGGCCGGCCCTGTCGCGCCGTACCGTGTCTTCCTCGTGGCCCGCAAAGATGGGTATGCTCTCGCCTGGGACCTTCTGACGCAGGCGGATGACAACTTCATCGTGCTGGCGAAAACCTCGGTTCTGGCCGGTATTGTGGTCGATGGGGCGGATCGTCCGGTGGCCGGTGCGCAGGTGCGAGCCGTCCCCAAGAGCAGTTACCTGAGGCGGCTGGAACAAGAGCCCATTCTGGCCCCGGAGTCATGGCTCACCACCCGAACGGACTATCAAGGGCATTTTCGCTTCGACAACCTCGCCGCTGATGTCAATGCGGACTTCTGGGTGGAGGCTCGCGACTGGGCCTTGGTCTATCAGTACACGACGCACCCGTTGACCGCCTGCGGATTCGAGACCGGTCGAACCGATATTCGACTGGTCTTACCGCAGGAAGTGCCGTGCCAAGGGCGCGTCATCGAAGCCGCGAGCGGCAAGCCGGTTGAAGGGGCCCGCATCCTCCTTCATCCCCAAGACACGGATTCCCGGCTGAACCTCTTTCTGCCGGAATCGACCACCTCCGGGCGCGACGGGCGGTTTGCGTTCCCGGGCGTCCCGCCCGGCCGATGCTATCTCAACGTACTTGCCCCGGCATCCAGCCCGCTAGTCGACAAACGGGTCGCGTTCGACGTGGCGGGCGGGAAGCCCGAAGACATCATCGTGGGGCTCGAAACCGGCGGGCTGATCGAGATCGTCGCGCGGGAGGGACAGTCGGGCGAACCCCTCGGTGGTCTTGGCCTGTATTTCTGGGAGGCCGTGCAGGATGAGCGCTCCAGCTTCTACAAGGATGTGGTGACGGATGAGAACGGCAGGGTGCGGCTCCCGGCTCCCGCCGGCGAGTGTCTGTTCAGCGCACGGCTCGAAGGCTACGGGCCGTCCTCTCATCGGGGCTCGGTCCTCGTGACCGCCGGGCAGGTGACGAGGTCGGAAATCCGCATGGATCGTGACTCCTGCCTCACGGCAATCGTGCTCGATGTGGATGGGCAACCCGTCTGCGGCGCCGCGGTGAATCCCGGATCGGTCCTTACCGACACGGCCGGCAGGTTCGAAGTCCGCCTTGCCCTCGACGATTTCGGGGCGAAATGGATCATCCGGCACGGGCTGCGCAATCTGGCGGCGGTGGCGGACATCGAACCCGACCACAAATCCGCTCGACTCACGCTCAAACCCGCCCTGACCGTTGGCGGACGGATTACCACTCCCGACGGGGTCGGGATTGCTGCCGCGCGGGTAGCGTTGCACCTCGGGACTTCAGGCATGCTGCTGTCATATGGACACGAATTCCTCACGGATGCCGATGGACGGTATGAACTGCCGGCGGTGGTCCCCGAGCAGCCTGGAATCGAGTACCGGATCTCGGTGAACGCCGCAGGGTATGGGACCAGGCAATTTCGCCGGATTTCGATCGCAGGCGAGCCGGGCGCACGCGTGAGCCTCGATCCCGTCGTCCTGGAGCCCGCGGATCAATCGGTATCCGGGGTCGTAGTCGACGCCCAGGGCCGTCCGGCCGGCGGTTTGGCCATCTTCGCACGGGGCTCCAATCAACCGACCAGGACCACCGTGACGGATAGTGATGGCCGGTTCACTGTCCGGCGGATCTGCCGGGGGCCGGTGCGCATCCAGGCGGGAGTTTCCCGGGTGCCGGAAGAAACCGGCTCCTTGTGGGCCGAAGGCGGCGACCGGCAGGTGAAGATCGTTCTCGGACAGGATGGGGTCCATCTGAAGTATGCCTCGCTCCAAGGCAAACCCCTGCCCAACGGCAAAGATCTGGTTCTGGATTGGTCCGGGCCTCAAGTCCAGGGCAAGCGGGCCCTGATCTGTTTCTTCGATTGGCAGCAGCGGCCCTCGCGCCGGGCGGTGATGGAATTGGCCCGGCAGGCCGAGTCGCTGAGGCAGAAAGGCATCGTCATCGCCGCCGTGCAGGTTGAGAAGATCGATCGAGCCGAGCTCGGCAGGTGGGTCAAGGACAACAGGCTCCCGTTTCCGGTCGGCATGGTCCGGGTTAATGGGCAAGAGGTGCGCCGCATGTGGGGCCTCAAGTCCTTGCCCTGGCTGATCCTCACGGATGGCGACCATGTCGTCACCGCGGAGGGCTTCGACCTCGAGGAGTTGGGGCAACGGATCGGTGACGTCGCAGACAGGAAGAAGTAGCACAGACGGTGAATAGTCGGCAACAATAGGAAATCCATCATGGCGACATTTCAATACCACGCATTGACCGGGGCGGGACGGCTGATGAAAGGAACCATCGAGGCGGGGTCGCCCGCCGAGGCGGCGGAGGCTCTCAAAGGGATGGAGCTCAACGTCAACGTGCTGGAGAAGGCCAAACCCGAGCGGCTCCAGACACCGGTGGGGCGCAACGAGTTCCTGCTGTTCAACCAGCAGTTGGCCTCGCTGACCAAGGCGGGGGTCCCGCTGGAGCGGGGCCTGCGCGAGCTGGCACAGGACGTTGCCTCCAAGTCGATGCGGCAGCTCGTCGCGGACGTGGCCGCCGATCTGGAGGCGGGGGCGCCCATCGAGGAGGCGTTCGGGAAGCGCGAAAAGCAATTCCCGCCGCTGTACGGGCGGATTCTGAAAGCCGGGGTCGAGACCGGCCGGCTCAGCGAGATGCTGACGAGCCTGAACCGGCACCTGGAGCTGGCCGGGCACACCCGCCGGATCGTCTTCGAGGCCGTCAGCTATCCCGCCGTCATCCTGACTCTGGGCGCGATCATCATTACGGGTATCTTCGTGTATGTGGTTCCCCAGTTCAAGCCCGTCCTGAAGGAGATGATCGGCGGCCAACTCAACCCGCTCACCGCCTCCGTGCTCAACCTGGCCGACAATATCATCCCGGTCTGGATCGGGGTCGGGATTCTGGTGGCGGCGGCGGTCGTCGGCTTCACCACCCTCTCCGCCTCGCCGGCCGGCCGGCGGTTCAAAGAGGCATTGTTTTTGCGTCTGCCCGTCGTGGGCGGGCTCTACCGCAACAGCCTCCTGAGCCGGATGGCCGAAGCGATGGCGGTGTTGATCGGCGCGGGTTGTGATATCCCCGAGGCGCTGCGGCTCGGGGCCGTCAGCTCGGGCAGCGAGAAGCTCCTGCTGGACAGCGAGTTGGTGGCCGGACAGATCGAGCGGGGGACGAGCATCCTCCAGGCCGGACAAAGCGCGGGCCTCCTGCCGCGGCTGTTCTTGTACTCCGTTCAGCTTGGCGCCCAGAGAAACGAGCTGCAGGACAACCTCTACAGCCTGGGCAGCATGTACGCCGACCAGGCCCGGGTGGGACAATCCCACTTGCAGATGATTCTACTGCCCCTGTTGCTCGCCCTGATCGGCAGCATTGTGGCCCTGGCGGTTCTGGCGATGTTCCTGCCGATGATCCAGGTGGTCACGAGCCTGTCGGCCGCAGGTTGATATTCGACGAGGTGGAAAATGAACGAACTGGCGACCGCAGGACTTGTTCTTCTGGCGTTTCACGTGGTGCTGGGATACACGCGCCCGGGCCTTGCCTTCATCACCGGACCGGTCTCGGCCTTATTTCTGTTGTATGCGGCGGTTGTGACCGAGACGCTGGACGGCGTGCTGCTGGCGCCGGTCCTCACGGTGGTCACGTGGGGCGCGATTGCCGTGTCCGGCCGGGATCGCGAGACGCAGCAATGGTACCATTGGTGGGCTTGGTATTTCCTGGTCACGGTGGCATTGCTGCTGGCGTTGGTCGCTTCGATCGTGGTCTTCCATGCCCTCGGCGCGGGCTTCATTCTGCCGCTGTTTTTCATCCTGAGCGTCGTGGTGATCGTCGCCGCGCCGCTGATCTACGCGGTGATCTCCCGACGGACGATGGTGATGCACGTCTTTTCCACGATCGGTTCGATCATGCGGCAGAACCTCCCCTTGGCGATGGCGCTGGATTGTGCGGCGACCGGCCGCGAGGATACTCCCGCCTTCATCTTCCGACGCGTCAAGGGCTGGCTGATAAAGGGCTATTCACTCACCGAGGCGGTCCGCCGGGGCTATGCCGAATGTCCACCCCGGGTCCTGGCCATGCTCGCGGCCGGGGAGCGCATCGACCAGCTTCCCGCCGCCTTGGCGGTCATCGAGAGGGATCTGCGGGCGAATGCCATCGAGCGCAGACGACTCCAGCCGGTTCACCCGTTTTATCCCGTGGTGATTCTGGCTTTCGCCTTTCTGCTGATCCTGGCGATCATGACGTTCGTGATGCCGGTGTTCGGCGCCGTTCTGCAGGAGATGATGGGCGGTCGCCTGCCGGTCGCCACCCGTATGCTGCTGGCCGTCACCGAGGCCATCTTCCATCCCCGGGATGGACAGCTGCATCTGGGCGTTCTGGTCCTCCTGGTCGGCGGGGTGGTGCTGTGCTGGTTGTCGCGCCGTCGGCGCCCGGGGAAACCGTACCCGCACACCTGGGTCATCGATTCCGTGAAGTGGTTTCTGCCGCTGGTGCACTGGTTCGAGCGGAACCGCTCCATGGTGCAAGTGACGGAACTGTTGCGACTGTCGCTCGATGCCGGCTGTCCGGTCAACGAGGCGATTCGTGGCACCCTGGAGCTCGATGTCAACGTGTGCTTCCGCACGCGGCTGGTCTGCTGGCTGCAGCGCGTCGAGCGCGGGGAAAATATCGCGGCCTCGGCCCGCCGCTGCGGACTCGGCGCAGCACTGGCCTGGGCGTTCGACAGCGGGGCCAGTTCGGGGCAAGGACCGCAAACGC
Organism: Planctomycetota bacterium; assembly: GCA_016872975.1. Lineage (GTDB taxonomy): Bacteria > Planctomycetota > Phycisphaerae > Sedimentisphaerales > Anaerobacaceae > PLanc-01. The sequence continues at coordinate 2,737 of VGYL01000270.1, read as the reverse complement.
CGGCCCTCGCGCCGGGTAATCCCAACACGCCGGCCGTGCTCGAAATGCTGGAATCGCACTACCGCTCGAACTACAGTTACCGCGTCAATCTGATGCGATTCATCCTGTGGCCGCTGGCGGTCGTGGTATTGGGAGCAATCGTTGGATTTATGGTCTATGCGGTTTTCTCGCCCATGGTGGCGGTGCTCCGGCACCTGTCGGGCCAGATCTACCCGTAGCATGGGCGCGAGCGCCCCTGACTTTCGGATCACGGGCAAGATGAACATGCTCCAAGGAGACGTACTCATGGAGAAGAAAAGGACTCGTTGCGGCGGCTTCCTGCTGGCGGAAGTGATCACCGCGACGGCACTGCTGGGCCTGATCGTTGTGGGCCTGATGGTCTCGATGAACGGGTTCGCGCTGGTCAATGACAGCCAGTGGGCCCGCCAGCGCTGTACGGCGGCCGCCCAGGCCCAGCTCGACAGTCTCGCCGCAACGGGAAAGCCGATCGAGCCGTCGGCGTGCCGGCGATTGTGGCCCGGCGTCGAGATCTCGATGACCCGATCGCCGGGAGCCGGCCCGTGGGCAGGATTGGAGCTGATCGAGGTCACGGCCACCGCCCAAGCCGGTCCGCGCCGGATCACGGTCCGCCTGGCACGCTACCTGGGGCAATCATCGCCGCCCGCCGCCCGCAGCACGGGCCTCCCGCCCGTCCGTAGCATGGGCGTCCCGCCCATGAGTACCAGGGGCATCCTGCCCCCGTCGGTTCTCTTGACGAACGATCCACCGCCAATCATGAGGTGCAGTAAGTCCGGACAAGATGCCCAAACCATTCACGGGCGGGACGCCCATGGTACGGAAACGCCTCACGGCGTCACTACAAACGTAGCGGAAGGAGGACGATCCTGATGCGGAAGGCCTTTACCCTGGTTGAACTGCTCGTCGTGGTCACGATTGTGCCGTTTATCATGATCACCGTCAGCGGCGTCTATGCCACCTTCCTCCGCGACATCCCGCAAACGATGCGAGTCCTGCAGGAGAGTACGACGGTCCTCGACCTGCTTCGCCAGATTCGCGCGGACGCGGAGGAAGCCGTCGGGCTGCCGGAGGAATTCGAAGGCCGGCCCGCCGATGATCGCACGCTGCTGATCGAGCAGCCCGGCCGAATCATCCGTTACCAACGCCGGGAGGGGCGGATCGTGCGAATCGTGACACCGGCAGATGGGTCTTCGTCGCTCGTCCCTCCTCGCTCGTCGCCCGCAAATGATGCGGACCGAGGCACAAGCAATGAAGCGACGGGTGGCATCGCCAAGGCCTCCGGCCTTGACGATGGTGAGCCGGCCACCGTAGCCCCTCGCCGGGCGGCACTGGACGCAGCCACCCCCGTCGGCGATGGCAACCCGATGGTTGAGGATGGACGGCAAGACGACGAGTGCTTCTGGCGGGTGCGGGATGCCGTGATCACGTGGCAGGTGTGGCGGGACGGCGATCGGGCGTATGCCGTGGAGATCCATACACACGTGAGGCAATGGATCGCCGGGATCTTGAGAGAGAAGCTGGCCAACTCCCATGTCTACTTCATCCACGGTCTGTGGCCCCGCAGTGGAGCCCTCGCCCTGGCGGGGGGCTTAAGCGATCTGAGAACCGTTGTGACCGAGGGGCAAATCCGATGAGAAGGAATCAGGGCGTGGTTCTGGCGCTGGTCATCGTCGCTCTGACGCTGGTGGGGGGCGCCATGTTCGTCCTGACCATAGGCGCCAACACGATGATCTTTCAGGCGGACACAGCCTATCTGCGTGCGATCGAGCGGAACCTGATCGCCAGCGGTCTGGCCTGGGCGCAGGAGAGGGTCTGGAGTGACGCCGAGCTACCGGTTGCGGAGCCGGTCGAGTTGAACACGGCAGTCTTTGGTTTGCCGGACGCGAAGCTGGTCGTGCGCATCCTGGAGGTGCAGAGTCGTACGGCCCGGGTCCACGTCGAAACCACGTGCCACAAAGGCCGACGGACGCTCACGACCTCCCGCACGTTCACCGTTGCCGGGCGTGCACCGGCCCGTGTCTGACCGTGTGGCGCAGCCGGCAGTCTTTCGGCAGGGCGGTGCCTTCGTTGTGCCAGCAGACGTAGCATTCCGTGGGCCGGACCCGCTGGCCTTGCCGCTGGCAGGGTAGGGCGTGCGGGCACGCCGTACAGGCATAGGCGCAACGCCGGCATGTGGACAGCTTTCGTCGGATCGAAATCGTATTCATCGACACCTCCTCGCGCTCTGTACATGATGCCTCAGCGCCAATCCTCCTATCGACCAGTTGGCGGGGCCACTTCAGGTCCGGGAAAACGGATTGCACCATGCAGGTGGGGCCGGAATGTCTCAGTACCTGTGTGAAAAGTGGCATCGGCATCCTGCCGATGATTCATGGGCTGGAAGCCCATGCCACTTTGGATTGAAAGGATCTCTCTCGCCCGTTAGAATTGTCCGTCGCGTGGTTCTTGACGAATGGTTCTGGTAGGAGCTACCCATGGTCCGGATAACAGCGTGTTTCCTGTTGCCGTTGGTCTGCGCGCAGACCCAGGGGCGACCAGACCCGGCCTTGTCGGACGTCTCGCCGAGCGTGCCGGCTGCCGATCTGGTCATTCGCAACGGGAAAATTCTCACGATGGACCGGGCGAACTCGCAGGCTCAGGCAATCGCGTTCCAAGGCGAGACCATCCTGGCGGTGACGACGGAGGAGGCCATCGGCAAGTACGTGCAGGCAAGCCGGAC
>VGYL01000269.1 GCA_016872975.1 Planctomycetota bacterium | reverse complement strand
ATCGACGAGCATGTGACTGCTCTGCGTAGTCTACTGACCGAGAACTTCCAGGTCATCACAGCGTGACACCGAAATCTCATTTAGGATGGGTATAACATGGTCATCGGCGGAACGTCCTATTGGACGAAACGAAGGGCAACCGAACAGGTACCTATGTTCCAGAGGGCCGTCAATTACGATCTGCCGTGGGATGCGGCGGCGTTCGAGGCGGTGGACGAGAGCCAGCGCTGGATTCTCACCGCCATGCGCCGCCACGGCCACGAGCTGGTGACCATGCTCTGGCGCATCCTCGGCAACGAGCAGGACGTCTGCGACGCGTACCAGACGACCTTTCTGCGTCTGGCCCATCACGAGGACGGCCTCAAACCCAGGTGGGTCAAGGCGTACCTGTTCCGCACCGCCAGCAATGCAGCCATCTCCATGCTGCGACAGCGGATCGTCGAGAGGAAGGCCCTGTCGGGCGTGGAGCCGGCGGCGGTGGACACACAGGACATTGAGTTCGACATCGACGTGAAGCACCTGACCGAGAGCCTCCGCTGCCACGTGGCCCAGCTACCCGAGCACCTGCGCAGCGTGATCATGCTGCGGGATTTCGGCGAGCAGTCGTACGGCGAGGTGGCGCGCATCCTGGGCATCTCCGTCGGCACCGCCCGGGTCTACCGGTGCAAGGCCGTGCAGCTCTTGGCAACGTGGATGAACAAAGAGGCAGACCGATGAAGTCCCTGATACATAGGTTTCACGTGGCGCGGGCGTCCCGCCCTCGAATCGCGGGCAGGATGCCCGCGACACACGCTTCGCAGGAAGGCAAGCCGGCCCCCGGCGAGTGCCGCAAGATTCGCGGGCGACTGGCGGATTCTGTGGCGCGACGGCTCGGCCCCCAGGCCCCCTGGGTGCAAAGGCACGTGGCGCATTGCCCCCGCTGCCAGAAGCGCCTGGCCGCCTGGGGCAAGGTGGACTTGGCGCTCTCCATGATCAAATCGCAGCCGCACCGGCTGGATCTGCTGATGCGGGCCAATGCCGCCGCCGTGCGGATGCTCAATCACAGTCTCCGCGAGGCGGCCCGGTCGCAAGAGCTCGAGCAGGCCCGTCCGGAGTCCTGTTTCCTCGATCGTTTGAACAGATACCGCAATCCCATCACGAACGTGGCGGCCTGCCTCGCCATCCTGCTTCTGACCAAGACCGGCATCTTCTCCTCCTTCGATAAGGTCCACTCGCGCGGTCAGACCGCGTTGAAGCAGTATTACACCACCCAAGTCGGCGAAGACATGGCCAAGGACGTGTTCGGGGTCTGAGGAGCCTTCAACCAGAATGAAGACTGCCTCCCTGTCATTGCGAGCGGAGCAAAGCAATCTCTCCCCCGTGGGCTTGAGATTGCTTCGTCGCTGCGCTCCTCGCAATGACATATCCAGATCCATTCCGTCAGAAGCTCCAGGGGGCCTTCAGTGACGTATCGAACGTGGATGATTTCGGTCGGGCTTGTGGCCTTGGTATGCGCCGGCAGCGCGGGCGGCCACGAGTGGACGCGCTTTCGCGGCCCCAACGGCCAGGGCATCAGCGACGCCCGGTCGATTCCCATCACCTGGACGGAGAAGGACTACAACTGGAAGGTGAAGCTGCCCGGCGGGGGCCACAGCTCGCCCGTGGTCTGGGCCGAGCGGGTCTTCGTGACCTGCGAGCGTCCCGAGCCGCTCAGAGGCATCGTGCTGGCCCTGGACGTCCGCACCGGCCAGGCGGCCTGGCAAAAACAGTACGATTTGACACCGTACCGGCCCCACGACGACAACAGTCACGCCGCCGCGACCCCGGCGGTCGATGCGGACGCTGTCTATATCCTGTGGCAGACGGCCCGGGAAACGATCGTCGCGGCCCTGGACCACGAAGGACGCGAGCTGTGGCGGCAGGATCGGCCCGGCACCCACTCCCAATTCGGCCCGGGGACCTCGCCCATGCTGGTCGGCGACGTGGTAGTCTTCACCCATGAGCAGGAAGGCGAGGAGAAGTACCGCAGTGAGTGGATCGCCCTGGACCGCAGGACGGGCCGGCCGCGCTGGACCATCCCGCGTCAGAACAGCGAGATTTCCTGCTCGACACCGTGCGTCTACCAGTCTCAGGACGGCAAGCCGCAGTTGGTCTTCACGAGTGAAACCGACGGCGTCACCGGCGTCGATCCCGAGACCGGGTCCGTGCTCTGGGAGTCGCGTGCGAGTCTGCCGGCCCGGGTCGTCGGCTCGCCGGTCCTGGCGGGCGACATCGTGATCAGTGCCTGCGGCAAGGGTGGAACGGGCCGGCAGTTGGTCGCCGTTCGCATCCCGCCGAATGAGGCGGGCAAGCAGCCCCAGATCGTCCACACGCAGACCGGGCGGCTGATCCCGTATGTCCCGACGCCGTTGGCCAAGGATGGCCTGCTCTACGTATTCCACGACCAGGGCGAGGTCCGCGGCCTGCGGGTCGAGACGGGGGAAGTGCTCTGGAGCCACAAGCCCGCCGGGACGTTCTACGGGTCGCCCGTCTGGGTGAACGGCTTGCTCTACGGTATCGACAGGAAGGGCAATGTCGTCGTTCTGCGCGCGGGCCCGAGCTATGAGCTTCTGGCGGTCAATGCCTTGGGCGAGAAGAGCTTCGCCACCCCCGCTGTCGCAAATGGCGTGATGTACCTGCGCACGGACTCGCACCTGATCTCCCTCGGCGGCCGGAAGGATTGAACCACCGGCCTGGTCCCGCACCGGGCACGACCCGCCACTGTGTCGCTGCCGGTTGTTTCGGTGTGCACAGCACACCCTACGGCTACCCGGATTCCGTGAATGCCGGGTGGCAGCATCAAGCGAAGCTTGGCGATGGTCTTGCCTGCGGGTGAAGCATCTGTGGTTACAGTCCGTTACCTGGTACAATGTGCCCATGGACTCAAGAACGCGAATGTCGTTGGCAATGAGCCATGAGGAGCCGGACCGCGTGCCGGTGATGTGTCAGCTTGCCCTCGGGCATTACTTCCTGCATTGTGACGCGGCGCCGGCGGATATCTGGTTCGACTCGCAGACTTTCGCGCAGGCGCTCGTCGCGTTGCAGCGCCGGTACCGTTTCGATGGGATTCTGATCAATCTGCCCGGCCGGCCGCCCGATTGGAGGAGCAGAATCGAGTCACGCCGGCAGGAGCAGAACGGCGAGCGAATCCGCTGGAGATCGGGCCTGGAGACGGTATTCCCGCCGGACGACAATCCCCAGACGTATCTCTCCGGCGGCGAACGCCTGCCGCGGGCCAGCTACGCGTCCGTCGATCTTCACGACCCCGCCGTGCAGAGACTGCCGGGATGCGTCTGGAATACCTGGCATACGCCGGAGCTTTGGGACATCGACCCGGATGCCGATCTGTCCGATCCCGCTGCCTATCCGAAGTGGTTCACCGGCGCTCTGGAGGCCGTGCAGAAATCGGGAAGCGGTTGCGGTTGCGAAGCTCGTAGCGGTGGCGGCAGGCGTCCCGAGGCGCAGGCTACGCCGAACGCAACCGGGGGACGAAACGAGCCGCGCAACCGACCCACGACCCACGAGCCACCGCAGGTCTCGGTACACGTGGAAGTCTTCTCGCCCTTCACCCACCTGATGGAACTCTTCGGGTATGAGCAGGCGATGATGGCCCTCGTCGATGCGCCGGGCCTGTGCCAGGAGGCCCTGGCGCTCTTCACGAGGAACGTGCTCGCCCAGGTGCAGGTATACGCCGAGCACCGGCCGGACGCCATTCTCGTCAGCTCGGCCTTCGCCGGGGCGGGCTTTCTCAGCCGGACGATGTACCGGGAGTTCGTCATGCCCTATGAGGACGCGGTGTTTCAGGCGATCCGCGAAAAGGGCGGCAAGTCCTACGTCCACACCTGCGGTGCGATCGGCGACCGTCTGGACCTGATGGCCCAGACGGCGGTGGACGGCATCGACACGCTCGATCCCCCGCCCCTGGGGACGGTGGACCTGGCCCAAGCCAAAGCCGAGTACGGCCGGCGGTTCTTCTTCAAGGGCAATCTCGACGCGGTCAACGAGATGCTCTACGCCGACGACACCGCCTTCGAGCGGGCGGTCATCGACCGGCTCCGCATCGGCCGGCCCGGCAGCGGCTACATTCTCTCCTCCGCATGCAGCGTCGCCCCGCACGTCAAACCCGAGCGCCTTCAACGACTGGCCGAGCTCGCGGAGCAACACGGCCGATACTGAGAACTCAACGCAGCGACGGTTTCGCCCATCCGCCATCGTCAAAGGCCGAGCCTTTGGCGATGCCACCCAGGGCAATAGGTCTGGTTCAGTTCCGGCCGCGTTGCGGTGGCGCGCGTCCGGAAGATCTCCGCGTAGGGCGAGCGTCCCCGCTCGCCGAAAGTCGGGCGAGGACGCCCAACCCACGAAGAAACGCCTTGCGGCGTCACTCCAAACACGCCCACCGCCGCATGGGGACCACTTGACCGATCGTACAAGGTGGTACCCGATTCTGAACCATGCCCGGCAGTACGAGGTCGCACCGTCGACTCGGCCGCTATACCTTGTCCGCCGTCGGGCAGATGAAGGGGGCGCGGTACTGGCGATGGAGAATCTGGTTGGCCTCGGCGCTGTTCGTGAAGACCTCCTTGTCGGGCTCGAACTTCAGCAGCGGGCCCATCGACATCGGGGTCTTTTCGAGATCGACGCCGTTGTCCTTGAAGTGCTGGACCGTGCGATTCAGCGTCGCGATGTTGTCGTCGCGGCTCTTGATCCTCTCCAGCACGGCCTTGGCCTGGCCGACGGAGACGTGGTTCTTCTCGCCCAGGTAGTAACTGATGTTGGCCAGGTGCGCCAGGGCCGCCGAGAGATGGCCCTGGAAGGCGTCGGAGTTGAGGCTCTCGGCCTTGCGACTGCGGACCGCCTGGAGGAAGTTGCCGTAGTGATCGCCGCCGCCTTTGAACTCCTTGATCACGTTGCCCTGGCGATCGAAGGCGACGCAGTGGGTGTACTCCCGCTGGACGAGGACGCCTTCGGTGCCGTAGAAGATCACGCCGATCTTGTTGGCCGTGGGTTTGCCGAACAGCTTGTTGATCTCTTCGTCCGCGGAATTGTCGACGGACAGGCCGCGGGTCTCGAAGACCATGCACTTGTCGCCGTAATCGTAGACGGCGATCTCAGTATTGGCGGTGTCCCCGGCGTCAATGTACTTCGGGTCCTTGCGCTCGGTCTGGTATCCCAGCCGGCCGCCATAGGCGATGACGCTGTTCGGATGGCGGTTGAGACCCAGACCCCAGCGGGCGATGTCCGTCTGGTGCGGGCCCTGGTTGCCCGAGTCGCCGTTGCCGTAGAGCCGCTGCCAGTGCCAGTCGTAGTGGAACCGCGGCCGCGTCAGCTTGGGCGTCGTATAGGGAGCCGGACCGCTCCACAGGTCGAAATCCGCCTCCGCCGGAATCGGGTAATCGCCGAGCGCGCCGATCGACCTGCGGCGTTTGTAGCACAGCCCCCGGGCGAAATCGACCCGGCCGATGCCGCCGGCCGCCATGAACTTGACCGCCTCCTGCACCGCCGGGTTCGAGCGGCATTGCGTCCCCACCTGGCAGATCCGCCCGTACTTCTTCGCCGCGGCCACCAGGGCCGTGCCCTCGGGGATGTCGTGACTGATCGGCTTTTCGATGAAGGCGTCTTTGCCGGCCTGCATCGCCCACACGCCGCACAAGGCATGCCAGTGGTTCGGGGTCGCGGTCGAGACGAAATGGACGGACTTGTCGTCGAACACCTTCCGCATGTCCTTGACCCACTTGGGCCGCCGGCCGGTCTTCTTCTCGACGCCGTCACAGCAGGTCTGCCCCACCTTCTCGTCGATATCGACGATATAGGCGATCTCGCAGTCTTTGCGTCCGGCGTAGGCACTGATGTGCCCGCCCCCGCGACCGTTGCACCCGATCACCGCGCACAGCAGCTTGTCGTTCGCACTCGTGCTCTGCGCCTGGGAAACGCCGCTGAACATCGGAGCGGCCGAGAGCGCCGCCGCGGCGTAAACCGACTCTTGCAGAAATTGTCGTCGTGTTCGTTGCACCATGATGCGTACTCCTCAGAATATGACTTCAATCGATCCGCTTGCCTTTCGTAGCATGGGCGTCCCGCCCATGAAAGGCGGAGCCATCCTGGCCCTGCCTGCACGGACAAGAGCGGTCCTCCCTGGGAACGCCAATCTCCTGATTGGCCTTCTCCAAGAGCCGCTCGGGAGAGCGGCATTCCCAGCGAGCCCAGAGGCCCGTGACACTCATGGACGAGACGCCCATGCTACTTGATCTCCCCCAGCAGGGCCAGCGCTTCCCTCACCATGATCTCGCCGGCCCCCTGGGCCAGGCTGGCCCCGGCTTCCGCTTCGTATCCTCCTTCGTCGTAGGCCCGGCCGTGACACACGTACCCGATCGTGTCGTTCGTCACCGTGGCAATGATGAGGTTCTCGATCCCGGCCTTCCTGCGGATCTCCCGGCCCACCTCGACAAGGACTTCGCCCGGCAGGCCGAGAAGGTAGATATCACCCAGCCTCAGGACCTGAATCTCCGTCGTGATGGACTCCAGCGTTGCGGTCTCGGCCTTGTCGGCGGGGGCCTGCTTGAGAGGAAACGCCACCTGTCGAGAGCGTGCGTTCAGGGCGACATCGTCCGAGGTGGCAACGAACTGGAGCTGCCGCACCGCCTGGCCCCCTACCGCCTTGCCGATCTGCGCGCAAGGCCCGGCGCCCCGCTGGATCGGCACCGTATTGCCGGCCAATCCGAGCAGAAAGAGACTGACCCCTCCCTCCGCCTGCTCCACGACCCGCGTGACAAACGCCGGGTAATCCGCCGACACCGCCGTACTGAAATGGGGGTAGATGGAGACCGGATGACAGCCGAAGTCCACCAGCGAGCCGACGATCCGTCCCTCGCTGTCTTCCATCCGCAGGACGTAGACCCGAGGATCGACGCCGCCGAACTCCAGCGGCGTCCCGTCCGACAGGAGGGTGAACGCGATCTTCGCCTCCCCGTCGGCGGCCGGCTCGATCCGCCGCGTGGCCACGACCTCCGGCGGCAGCGAGAACGTCGTCTTTACCCGGCCATCCTTTGCCAGCGGCCGGCGATTATAAAGGACTTCCGGGACCTGCCCCACCGCGGCCCCGATCTTCACTTCCTGCATGCCCTGATGGGCGACGATCACGGAGTCCGCCATCTTCCGGATAAGGACCTGCAGGTAGGCCTGCGCCAAATCGGAAACGGGGACCCGGCTCTTGGGCGGGAGTTTGGACCGGGTGAAAACCTCCGGGCCGGAATGGGTATGGGTAGCGCAGATCATGATGTTCTGCGGCGGAATGTCCAGCTTCTCTTTGAGAATCGCACGGACGGGCTCGGTGATCTCCTCCAGCGCCGTATACAGCAGATCGATGGAAAGCAGCGCGACCGTAGTGCGGCCGTCGCTGAGCACCATCGCCTTGGCGTAGAGGTCGTCCCGCACCGTATCGCTGGGCTGCCCCTTGGACCCGATGAGCGTCGTCCCCAGCGGCGGCGTGATGTCGATCCTGGAACACCCGCCCCGCAGGGCAGCCTGGCTGACCGAACAGGACCATAGCACCGTCGCCGCCAGAGCCAGAAGGAACGGGAGGGTGAAGCTCGGGCCCTGAGACCGTGTATGAAAACGTGTCGCGGACATCCTGTCCGCGCGTGTCGAGGGCCTCTGGCCCTCGCATCGAAGGCGGGACGCCTTCGACACGCGCGGGCGGGACGCCCGCGACACGACAGATAGGCGGTTGTCATACACGTTCTCAAGTTTGAAGTCAGAAGTCTGCGTTCGCATGGCCATGTATCCCCTTCTATATCGATGGGCATTTGGCCCGTCATTCTAATCCGGCGGCCCTGCGAATGCCAGCTTCTTTGCCATGTCCTTGCCTCTGGATTCGTGTGATTCGGGCCTGGTCCAGACTCGGGTACCCCCTTGTACGATCGGCCGAGTGGTCCCCACGCGACCCGTTTGTAGTGACGCCGCAAGGCGTTTCTTGGTAGGTTGGGCGTCCCCGCCCGACTTTCGGCGAGCGGGGACGGGGTCCCCAAACGCAATGAATCACGTTTGGGGCCCCACGCTCGCCCTTGGTCAAAACAGGTCTTCGGCGACATTGGGAACCGACGTGTGTGAGGAAAGATCCTGGCGGCGTTATGCCGCTGCCCGCTCGGATTTCCAGTAGATATCCCATAAGCCACTGCGGTAAACACAGGCCAAAGCCA